>JBCBTA010000006.1:0-22200 GCA_039818905.1 Planctomycetota bacterium | reverse complement strand
TTTTTGATGACGATGCCTGGCCGGGCGTGCTCGACGCCCACCCCGGAGCGGTCATCAAAAAGGTGCAGCGGTGTGCGCGGGGCGTAGTGGCGATCGAGCATTCCCGGGCTTGGCAGGGGCCCACCCTGTGTTGGCGGAGCCGCATCGGTTCCGATGCCCAACTGCTCGGGTGGCAGTGCGCCGGGGCGCAGCACGCGTGGGGGGGCGTCGATGAGTGACACGACCGTGGACTCGATACCGGCGCGGCAGGGACCGCCATCGAGGACGAGCACATCCTCGAACGCCGCGCGCACATGTGCGGCGGTCGTCGGGCTGATGGTGCCCGAGAGGTTGGCACTCGGTGCGACCAGCGGGCCGCCAAATGCACGAAGAAGCTCGAGCGCGGCGGGATGGTCCGGACAGCGCACGGCGACTGTCGATCCGCCACCCGTGACCACGTCGGGAATGCCGTCGGTGCGTTCGAGGACGAGCGTCAGCGGGCCGGGCCAATGCCGGGTTGCCAGTTCCATGGCGTGGGGCGTCCACGTGCGGACGACCGTCCGAGCCATCTCGATGTCGGCGACGTGCACGATGAGCGGGTTGTTCGAAGGGCGCCCCTTGAGCGCAAAGACCCTGCGCACAGCATCAGCATTGCGCGCATCAGCCCCGAGGCCATAGACCGTTTCGGTTGGGAAGGCGACGACGTCGCCCGCTCGAAGCGTGCGCACGGCGAGATCGCGCTCGCCATCGGTCATCATTCGGGCTCACTGACCTCATCTGGCGCATCGGGAACGACCATGCGGACGCCGTTGCGCTCGAGTGCAGTGCCTGTTGCGCGGTTGAGGTTGGCCAGCGACACGTTGTAGTCCACGATGGCCTGAAGCTCTTCGAGCTCCGCGACGGCGAGTGCTTCCTGCCGGTTGAGCTTGAGGTTGAGGAAGTCCGGCGTGAGGGCCGCGATGGTGCGCTCGAGGACGAGCAGCGTGCGAAGGTTCTCCGAGGCGGCAAGTCGGCTGGTGCGTGTCTGCTGGATCAGTCGGTAGTTGGTCTCGACGTTGCGCAGCGTCGCCTTGACGTCCAGCACGAGCTGCTGAATGGTGCGGCGATAGTTGATCGTCGCGCTGAGGCGTGCCAGCTGGGCAGCTCGGAAGTTGGCCTCGCCGGCCCGGTTGCCGATGGGCTGTTCGAAGGCGAGTGACATCAGCCAGCCAATGAAGCGACCTTCGGCGACGTCGTTGGCAGCGCGTCCGATGTCACGATCGAGGCCCTGGAAGGTCGTGTCCATCGAGAAGTTCAGCAGCGGCAGGCGCGCGTTGCGCGCGACGGTCTGGCGGATGGACGCGTCATCGATGTTGAGAATGGCCCGCTTGATCTCAGGACGCTGCGTCATGGCGGTCGAGATCGACTCGAGCAGGCTGTAGGTGATCGGTGCGTCAACAGGCCGGTCCAGCGGCAGCAGCAGGATCTCGGTGCCAACGTTGAGCTGCGGATCGTTGATCAGCAGCTTGAGCGCATCGGAGCGCTGGCGCAGGTCGTTGATCGCGCGAATGACATCGGAGCGGCGGGACTCGACGCGGGCGACGGCATCGGAATACTCGGCGGGCCGGGCATCGACGCCGAGGCGACTCTCGAGGACGTCGCGCGTCTCGATGCCGCGCTTCAGCAGCGTCAGCCGAATCTGCAGGGAGTGTCGTGCCTGGAACAGATCCCAGTAGGCGTTCTCGGTGTCGGTGACGACGTCCAGCAGCGCCTGCTCGAGGGCGTGGATGGCGTCGCGCTCGGCGTTGCGGGCCAGACGGACTTCCGAGAGGGCGACGTCGGAGCCAAAGCCACGAAGCAGGGGCTGCTGATAGCCGAGGTTGAGCACGGCGGCGTTGGAGGGATCGGGGTCAAGTTCGATGCCATCCGTCGTGTCATCCGTGTAGATCTGCCCCGCCGAGACGGAGAAGGAGCCGCCGGAGGTCAGCGACTTGCGGACGCCGGTATCCCACGACACGGACTGCGAGGACCGGGCCCCGACGCCGATGGGCTGCCCGTTGATGAGCGTGACAGGTGAGGGCTGGTCCGTGTTGTTCCAGTCGAAGTTGGTGAAGAAGACCCAGTCGAAGGCCGCCTCCGCCGCGATGACCTGGGATTGCAGGATCGCCGGATCGATGCGGGCGATCTGCACAGACAGGTTGTTGCGAACCGCGGCTTCGACCGCCTGTTCGAGGGTGATCCTGAAGATGGGCGTATCCAGCCCGGCTCGGCCCAGGAGATCGGGCCCGAGGAGCTCGGGACCGAGATCCTCGGGCTGAATCTGGCCATGCGACTGCCAGCCCGCCATCTCCTCGAGTTCCTCCATCCGCTCGGGGGGGAACTCCAGCTGCTTGGGCTGGCGGGTGAGGGTGCGATCCTCGGGTGAGGTTTCCGCGGCGGCGAGCTCCCGTTGGGCCGCCTCCACCACGGAATTCCGCAGATCCGATTCGGCATCCTGTTCGAACGGGCTGGTGCTGCACGCGCCTGTGAGGAGCACGATCGGTACCACCGCGCGGTAGCATGAGGGGAGTCGCTTCATGCGACGAGCGTACGACGCGGGCAGGGAGGGGTCAAAGGCCCCGCGCTGGCCGCCAGGCCGATGTGTCACGCCGGAAAGGGATGTCCATATGCGCTCGGTGTCACGATCTGAACTGCTTGCGGTTTCGGTGCTCATCGTCGGAGGTCTTCTGGGGATCGCGCCGGTTCCGGCGCATGCGCAGCAGACGACGACCAGGTCTGCCGAACTGGACGCCCCATACGTTGCCGTCGGTGAGGATGGCGCAGCGCTCCGCTGTGGTGCCGGGACGACGTGGTATGTCGTCGATCGCCTGAAGCCGGGCGTGCTGCTTCGCGTCGAAGGCGAGGAAGACAACTGGCTCCGCGTGGAGTACCCCCGAGGCATGAGCGCGGTCGTCAAGGCACATGAGGGCGAGCACGACCCGGAGAAGGGAACCGTGACGCTGACGCGCAACTCCGCGCTGTGGGCCCTGGACGACACCGATCCCTACATCGAGTCCTGCTACAAGCGGATCTTCCGGGAGAAGCTGCTGACGGCGGGAACGACGCTGAAGTACGTCGGCCCCGTGCAGGATCGGCGCGGCAACCTCGCAGGTTTCGAGGTCGAGGCGCCACGCGGCGCAACCGGTTACGTGCTTCCAGCGGATGTCCGCCAGGCGACGGAACAGGAACTGCAGGCGCTCCGTGCAGCGCGGGCCGCTGAGAAGGTCAGTCTGCCGCAGGACCCGGCTGAAGAGTTGGCCGAGACGCAGGGCGAGACGGAGCAGATCAGAGAGGAGCCGGCGGCAACGCCCCCAGCACCTCGGACGCGCGTCGAGGTCGTGGAAACCGAAGTCATCGAGGAGGAGCCGTACACGGAGCCCGCCGCGCCCGCGTCGGCAACCGATCTGGCGTCACAGGATGCCACGCTCGACGATCTGGACGAAGCATTCGCCCGGCTGCAGCGCCAGTCGCTGGAGGAAGCGGAGTTTGGTCCTCTCATCGACGAGTACACGGCGCTGCGCGAGCGGCTGCCGGATGAGCCCGGCACCGACGTCACGCGTGCGTACATCGATGCTCGCATCGAACTGCTGACGATGCGGTCCGAGGTGCAGGACAAGCTGCGCCGGCTCGCCGCGGTGCGTGAGGAGTCCAAGACGGCGCGGGCCGAGCTGGACGCGCTGGTGGCCTCGATGACGGATGCGCAGTCGTACACAGCGGTCGGCCGGCTGATGCCCAGTGCGATCTACAACGGCAACCGCCTGCCTCGGATGTACCGCGTGCAGTCGATCGGGAGTGGTGGCCGCACGATTGCGTACGTGCTGCCCGGTCCCGACATGCCGCTGGAGGGCATGCTGGGTTCGATCGTCGGTGTTCGGGGCATGATGGAAGCAGAGACGTCGGCCCGGGTGCGTGTCATTCGCCCCGAGACGGTGGACCTTCTTCGATCGGGAGCCGCGGCTGCCGAGGTCGAGCAGCGCTGAGCAGTTGGATTTCGGTCAGGGCACCAGGTTGTAGCGCAGGATGCACCAGATCGCGGCGATGCCGTCGCGCCAGGTGATCTTCTTGCCTTCCTGATAGGTGCGCCCGGCGTAGGAGACGCCAACCTCAAACGTGCGGCAGCGCAGGCGTGCGACGCGTGCGGCGAGCTCTGGTTCGACGCCGAAGCGATTCTCGCGGATCTCCAGTCGATGCACGACATCGCGCGTGAAGACCTTGTAGCAGCACTCCATGTCCGTCAGGTTGAGATTGGTCAGGGCATTGGAGAGCAGCGTCAGGAATCGGTTGCCGACGGCGTGCCAGAAGTACAGCACACGGTGGGCATCGCCTCCGATGAAGCGTGAGCCGAAGACAACGTCGGCGCGCCCGTCGAGGATTGGTGCGAGCAGTCGCTCATAGTCGGCCGGGTCGTATTCCAGATCGGCATCCTGCACGAGGACGACGTCGCCACCGGCCTCGCGAAAGCCTTCGCGCAGCGCTGCGCCCTTGCCCATGTTCTGCGGCGTGCGCAGCAGGGTGATGGCATCGTGCTGCTCGGCGAGCCGCTCGAGGATCGATGTCGTGCCGTCTGTCGAGCCGTCATCGACGAGCAGGATCTCGACATCGAATGGCGTTGCGCGCACGCGATCGACAACCTGCTCGACTGTGTCGCGCTCGTTGTAGACCGGGATGACGACAGAAAGAAGCATGCGGGCGCATGGTACTCCCCACGCGCCCGCATGCAGGATGGGCTCAGGATGTGCAGCCGAAGTCGCTGGCGAGGACGGAGAAGTCGGCGAGGTTGACCTCGCCGTCGTCCGTCAGATCACCAACGCCGCGGCTTTCACCGTTGCCATGAGGCAGCCCGAATGCCCCGAAGTTGTTGGCGAGGATGGAGAAGTCCGCCAGATTGGTGGCGTTGTCACCATCGACGTCACCGGGGCACGCCGGAGTCGGCGCGAGCAGCGATTCGATGCAGGCAACCGGCCCGTCGTACGAGATCGGCGGGTCCGGATCCGCGGGATCCTGGTAGCGGAAGAGCACGTAGACAGACTCGCTCGGTCCCACTGCGGGATTGTCGGTGTGCAGCAGGATCGTCATCAGGTAGATGCCGCTGGGTGCGGGCGTGTCGAGGAAGAAGTCGAAGTGCTGATGGAAGCCGCCGGATGCACCGGTGTCCGCGATGCGCGGCCCGTCGAGAAAGCCGCCCGCGGTCGTGGGCGTGAGCCCGACGTAGCTGAAGCGGCTGATCTCGAGCTGCACCGGCGAAATCGTCTCGAAGTCCTCTGCGACAGGGTCCCAGAGTCGCAGCGCGTCGATCACGTCGAAGAAGACGTCCATGTCCTGCGTGAGCGTTGCCGAGAAGGCGTTGAAGCCGGGGTCATCGGTGTACTGGGCGACGCCCAGCTCACCCATGTCGCGCACGAAGATGCGCACGCCGTCGGTGACCGGCTGACCGGGTTCGTCGAACTGCACGGCACCGGTGACCAGACGGCCGTCCGCTTCCGTGACGTGGATGTCTCGGTGCTCGGTTTGTGCTGCGGCGCTCACCTGGAGTGCGCAGCATGCGAAGATGGTGATCGGAACGCGCATGGTTGCCTCTTTCCTTCGCTTGTCTTCTTCGCAGCTTTCCTTAGCGGCGACGACGCAGGCCAAGCAGGGCCAGCGGGGCGCATGCCGCGACGGCGCTCGGTGCGGGGATGATGACGTTGTTGACGTAGTCCACGCCGGCATCGATCTGCGAGTCGTCCACGCCGTTGCCGAAGACGATGTAGATGGGCTCGCTGTTGTCGATGCCCGAGCTCGGGGTGAAGACCTCGAGCGAGAGCAGGAAGACGCCCGTGCTTGCGGGCGTGTCCAGAATGTACTCGGGGTGATCATCGAAGAAGCCCGAACCATCCGCCTCGGCGAAGACGAAACCGGGGACCGAGCCGGCGCCCACGGGGGTGGTGGCGCTGAAGATGCCCTTCTCGAGGGTCATGGTCTCGGCGGCGTAGGGGAAGGACGAACCGTCCCACTTGCGCAGGCCGTCGATAAAGTTGACGCCGATCTGGGCGCCGACGGGAAGGGTGTTGGCAAAGAAGCCGGGGTCATCGGTCTGGCCGGGACCCTCGGTGCCGAGCTCGCCTTCGAAGACGCGCACGCCGGGCGTGACCGTGAAGCCGTTGTCCTTGTCGATCTCACCGGTGGTGATGGCGCCGCCATCGAACTCGATGTAGACGTCGAGGCCGGTGGCCATAGCCGCGGGTGCCAGCATCGCGCCGGCGAACAGTGCAACAGCATTGCAACGAATCTTCATCTCTTCTCTCTCCTTCTTCTCTCTCCCTGGAAGGGCAGCTGAAATCACGGGGTCTCATCACGATCCGACCAGGGCCCCCGAGTCTGCAGGGTCGGATCAAAGGCGTTGTCATCGCGCGAGACATAGACGTCTGCGAATGGCATGACGGCCGCGTGGCCGTCGAGGAATGCGTAGGTGGAGCGGGCGGCGCTGGACGCTTCGGTGACGTCGATGTCACCGGTCGAGGTCACGCTGCGCGTCGCGTATGGCCCGCCATGGGCATCGATCTGGAGCTGCGCTGCGGCCTGCCGCACGGGCAGGTCGGGCAGCCGGCCGTTGAGGTCGGTCCAGGTGTGCGCGTGGAAGTGGTCAGCCACCGCGAATGAACCTTCGAATGCCATCACCGTGAACTGTGCGATCGTCGCAGGCTGGCGAACGTGGTCGAGCCGCCAGATGCCGATCTTCTCAGAGCGGGTGGGATGGTCAGGCGCGCTGGGTGTGACGTGCTCGTTCAGGCCGTAGCTGGTCTGACGCCGCACCCAGTTGGGGGCGCCGGGCGCGGGGGCATCGACCCCGCCAAGTTCTGCCGGCCAGTGGGGACTGTCATCCACCGGTGACTTCGCGCTGACGTTGGACGAGGCGTACTCCTCCAGCACTTCGTACCACGACCGCTCGCGGGCGAGCTCGTCTCCGGCCAGCGCGCCGTGGCCGAAGCCGTAGTCCACCATCGTGCCGCTGTGCTCCGCGGCGTAGCTCATGGCAGCCATCGCGAGCTGTCGCTGATTGGACAGGCACGCAGTCAGTTGTGCCGCGCTCCGTGCGCCCTGCAGGGCGGGAAGCAGCACGCCGACCAGCAGCGCCACCACGGCGATGACGACCAGCAGCTCGACAAGAGTGAAGGCTCTTCGCTTCATGAGGCGCATGCGTCGCAGCGTCCGAACAGGACGATCTCGTGATCCCGCATGGTGAAGCCGGGGGGGAGCAGGTTGCTCAGGCCTCCTGGGCAGCCATGCACGTCGAAGACGCGATCACACGAATCGCAGCGGAAGTGGTGATGGTGACGTGCCGCGGCGTCGGCAAGCTCGTACCGATCGGGCTCGCCCGGCAGCTCGACGGGCGCGAGCACGCCTTCCTCAACCATTGCGCGGAGGGCGCGGTAGACGGTCGCCTGGCCGAGCGATGGCACTTCGGCCGAGGCCGCATCAAGCACCTCGAGCGGGCTGAGCGGTCGCCCAGCCTGCTCGAACGCATTGGTAATCGCGGTGCGTTGGCGGGTGATCCTGGCCATCGCGAGAATGATAACCCGTTCTCAATGCCGGACAAGGCTGCGACCCCACCGAATTCGGCGACGGCGTAAGATGTTATTGAGCAAGGACTTGCGCAAAGTCGTCCAGCGCGTCGTCCATCTCGGCGGCTGTCTCGGCCGTTAGCGTGACATGCCCCAGCTTCCGGCCAGGGCGGGGCTGCTTGCCATAGAGGTGGATGTGGGCCTGCGGGGCGGCGGCGTGCATGTCTGCCTCGGCCGGGTGGTCGCCGATGAGGTTGAGCATGGCGCTGTGCCCGCGGGCGCCGGTCGGTCCCAGCGGCAGACCGAGGATGGCTCGAATGTGGTTCTCGAACTGGCTCGTCTGTGCGCCCTCGATGGTCCAGTGCCCGCTGTTGTGCACGCGCGGCGCCGTTTCGTTGGCGATGAGTCGGTCTTCGAGCTGGAAGAACTCGATGCAGAAGGCGCCAACGTGGTCGAGCGACTCCATCAGCGTCCGCATGTGTGCGTCGGCGGCGGCTTCCACGGTGTCGGGGACGCCGAGCGCAGGGGCGCGCGTGAGGTGCAGGATCCCGTTGCGATGCACGTTCTCGACAAGGGGATAAAAGGCGGTCGAGCCATCGAGGCCACGCACACCGATGAGAGACAGCTCCCGCTCGAATGGGATGCGCTGCTCATAGATTGCCGGAGCGCAGCCGATACTGGCCCATGCATCGTCGATTGCGTCGGCGGTCTGCACGACGCACTGACCCTTGCCGTCGTACCCGCCTCGCTGCTGCTTGAGAACGCCGGGTGTTCCCACGGTGTCGATCGCCGTGCGCAGATCGTCGTGTGATTCGACCACGAGCCATGGCGCGGTGTCGAGGCCGCTGGCATTGAACAGTGACTTCTCGGCCCGGCGGTCCTGACCGGTTGCCAGACTCGACCTGCCGGGGCGCACGGGTACGTGGCGTGCGAGCCGCTCGAGCGCAATGGTCGGCACACGCTCGAACTCGAAGGTGACGACGTCGAGGCCATCGGCGAAGCGGAGCAGGGCGTCGGGGTCATCGAATGCGCCGGTGATGAGTTCACCTGCATTGGCGGCACATGCATGTGGATTCTGGTCGAGGAAGCGGCATTGCACGCCGAGCGGCTCGCCGGCGATCGCAAGCATCTGACCGAGCTGCCCGCCGCCGAGGATGCCGACGCGCGTCATCCCGCATCGCCTCCGGGGTTATCCGATTGGGCCAGCACGTTCTCAGAGAGGCGCCGCCGAAAGTCCACGAGTCGTCCTTGGATTTCCGTGTGCTTGGCCGACAGGATCGCCGCTGCAAGCAGAGCCGCGTTGATCGCACCGGAGCGTCCGATGGCCAGTGTGCCGACGGGAACGCCGGCGGGCATCTGCACGATCGAGAGCAGGGAGTCCATCCCGGCGAGCGCCTTGCTCTCGACGGGTACACCGAGGACGGGCAGTGTGGTCTTGGAGGCGCACATGCCAGGTAGGTGTGCCGCGCCGCCGGCGCCGGCGATGATGACCTCGAGACCGCGCGACGACGCATCGGAGGCGTACTCAAAGAGCAGATCGGGCGTGCGGTGGGCCGAAACGATGCGCGACTCGAACGGGATACCGAGCTGCTCGAGCGTCTCCGCGGCGTGACGCATCGTCTCCCAGTCGGAGCGCGATCCCATGATGACACCGATCAGCGGTTGCATGGCGACAGTGTACGGTCACCGGTCACCATGCGCATCCGCTACTCGTCGGTGTCGTTTTCCTGCTGGTGCGCGCGCCATGCGTCGAGGACTTCCGCCTCCTTCGCGGCGGACAAGCCAGAGGGCAGGCCAATGTGGAAGTTGTTTCCAAAGTCACGCGTGCGCTGCTCCTCGGGCCTGCCGTTGGCCCACTCGAGCGTTGCTCGTGCCGTGTCTTCCAGCGGTCGGAAGTTGAGTCCGAGCGCCACGGCCTTGCTGACATCAACCGCGCCCATGCCGGCGAATCCACCCTCGTCGGGGGTCCACGCGGGCATGTGTGCCCATGCCTGCACGCCCTGACTCTGCAGGAAGTCGTAGGGGATCCACACGAACGACGCATCAGACTCGACGCCGCGGCGAATGCCCTCAAGCATCTTCTTCATCGGCATGCCACCGTTGGGGCCGGTGGCGTTGAAGGTGCCGAAGGCCCGCTTCTCGAGAGCTGTGACGGTGAATTCCGCGAGGTCGCGCACATCGATGTACTGCACCGGCTCGGTACCCACACCCGGCGCGATGACGTCGCCACCGGTACTGATGCGGACGGGCCAGTAGGTGAAGCGCGGGTAATTGTCGCCTTCGCCGACAATCAGGCCGGGTCGGATGGTGGTGAATCGGCCCTCCATGATCTCCGCACCGGCGGTCTCGCACCGTGCCTTCATCCCACCATAGTTCGCGCCGGTGATGCGCTGGCCTTCATCGCCTTCGAGCTCGTACACCGGGTCGTTCTCGTTGACCCCCTTCTTGCTGAGATCGCTGTAGACCGAAATGGAGGAGATGAAGAGATAGTGCTCGACGTTGGGCGCGAGGATGGCGCCTGCGGAGCGGACCCACAGCGGGTAGCCCGAATTGGTGTCGATGACGGCGTCCCACTTGCGGTCCTTGAGCGCTTCAAGGTTGTCGTTGCGGTCGCCGACGAGCTTCTCGACGTCGGGGAAGAGATGTGGGTTGGTCCTGCCGCGGTTGAACAGGGTGATGGTGTGCCCGCGCGCTATCGCATGTCGCACGACGTGTGGCCCGAGGAAGCCGGTGCCACCGAGGATGAGGATGTTGAGCTTTCGATCGGCGGGCTGCACTGCGGCAGACGCGGTGCTGAGGAGCGGCCCCATGCCAAAAAGCCCGATGGCTGCGCCAGACGCAGCTGATGCCTGCAGGAACTGACGACGGGTGGCGGGCGTGCGGGTGTGTTCGGTTGTCATGGTGCGGTCTCCTCACGGGGGTACTGTGTCGCTCTACCGCCGAGGCTGCTCGGAGTTTCGGGGATTCTCGCAACCCGTGGGACGCGCACCGCGAGCCCGATGTCAGGAATGCCGCTCGTTTGGGATGGATACAGACTGCAATCGGTGTCCGGAAGGAGGAGCGCGCCGCGGCGTCACTGTCAGCGGCGATGTTCTTCTTCGTCATGGCGTCATGCGCATCGGCGCGGCCGCTGCGCGACGAGATCGGTCTGGCCTTCGGCGAGCAGCGGTTGCACTGGCTCGTGCTGGGCTCGCTCCCCGTGGTGCTGGGTGCGACGGCACTCTTCTCCTGGCTGGTCTCGCGGACATCGCGGCGGACACTGGTCGCGGTGGTCTACCGCGTGTGTGCGCTGGTCGTCCTTGGCTTTCTCGGTGCAACGCTTGCGCTCGGGGAGTCGAGCCGTTTCGTCGAGCCGATCTTCTTCATGTGGGTTGGCGCCTTCAACCTGTTTGTGGTGTCGCTCTTCTGGGCGGTGATGGCGGATGTCTTCGATGCGGAGCGCTGCCGCCGGCTCTTTGGTCCGATCGCGGCGGGCGGGACGCTGGGTGTGCTGGTAGGCGCTGCGTCCGCCGGAGTCATGGCGACCGTTGCAGGTCGGGCGAGTGTCTTCGTGGTGTGCGCGTGCGCACTGGAGGCGGCGGTGTGGGTGCATGGCTCGCTGGAGCGCGGCATGCAGCGCAGCAACGGACATGGTGGGCTGTCCGGCGCCGAGACACCGGAACCGTGGCAGGGGCCGCGGCCGATCGACGGGGCGAGTACGCCGCTGGATGATGAGACCTTCGTCGCCGCGGCTGTTGCGGGCGTGCGTCGGCTGCTGGCATCGCGCTATCTGATGGGTATCGGTGTCTTCGTGTTCCTGACGAGTTTGACGGCGATGCTGCTGTACCTGGTGCAGGCGCAGATCGTGGCGGGGGCGGTTGAAGGGCGTGGGCCCCGGGCATCGCTCTTTGCGTGGATGGAGGTGCTGGCGGCGTGCCTCACACTTGGCGGGCAGCTGTGGCTGTCGCGCCGTCTGCTCGAGCGGTGGGGGACCGGGCCGACGCTGATGATCGTGCCGCTGCTGACGGTGGCGGGCTTCTCTGTGTTGCTGATCGTGCCGACGATCATGCCCCTGGTGGTCTTTCAGTCGCTGCGTCGCGCCGGGAATCAGGCGATCATGCGCCCGGCGCGGGAGACGCTCTTCTCGGTCGTCTCGCGCACGGAGAAGTATCGGGCGAAGTCAGTGATCGACACGCTTGTGTATCGAGGCGGCGATGCATGCGGTGCGCTGCTCTTCGCGGCTGTTCTCTTCGTTGCGGGCCGCGAAGGCTGGCTCGTTCCCGTGGTTGCCATCGTCGCTGTGGTCGGTGCATTGTGGTGCGCGGTGGCACTGCGGCTGGGCACGGCGCGGGACGGATCGCCGCACACTCACGCGTCGATGGGACGTGGTGCGCCGCCGGCCCGCGCGGAATCGTAGATGGCGTTGGTGACGACCTGATCAATGCGAGCCTGGTGCATGCCGTAGTCCGGGGTGCTACCGCTGCGAACGGCCCGCACGAGGCTGTCCACACACTGCGCGACACCGATCATGTCATCGCTCCACTGCAGGCCTTGTTCGGCCTGCACGCCAGCGAAGGGGTTGGTCCACTCGATCACGGTGTTGCTGCCGTCATGGACGTGCGCCTGCACTGTATGCAGGATGCCGTCGCGCTCGATGCGCTCGACAGTGATGCCTGCGTTGCCCGCCTCCTGTGCGTTGCGGACGCGGACGTGCTGATGCAGGTCGGCACCATCGCGGATGGTCTCCCATGAGCCGCGCTCCGCGAAGAACCTGCCGCCGAGTCCGCTGCGGATTGGGCAGTCATACCCGACGGATGTCCAGTGGAAGACACCGAGGCGCCCATCTTCGAAGCGGACGAATGCGTGCTCCTGGTGCTCCTCGGTCTGCTCGCTGCGATGTGACGCGAGCGGGAAGTGTGCGGTGAAGCCGGCGACGGAGACGGGGCGGGCGTCGAAGCCGAGATAGCTGCGCATCACGCTGACGCCGTGATAGCCATGGCCTTCGTGGTCGCTGATGGAGACGTTGACCGTGCCGAAGAGTCCGGCGTCAAGGCAGGCGAGCTTGATACGCTCCATGGGGCGTCGGTGGAACTGCTCGGCGACCTCGACGGTGATCCCACGGCTGGTCGCCGCTTCGATGATGGCGTCCGCCTCGGCGACGTCGAAGGCCAGTGGTGTCTCGAGCAGCAGGTGCAGGCCGCGGTTGGCAGCGTCGAGGCCGACGATGCCGTTGGCATGTGCGTTGACGCACACGATCGCGGCGTCGGGTGTGGTCCGCTCGATCAACTCGTCGAGGGAGTTGGAGCAGGGCAGGTCGAGAGTCTCTCCCATGCGTGCGGCGGACTGCTCGGAGCGGCTCCAGACGCCGACGGGCTCGGCGGCGGGGAGGGCCCGGACGATGGGGTCGAACATTTCGACGATGCGGCGACTGGCACCGAGGTAGAGGACGCGGAGCGGGGCGGTCATGGTGTTCGGCCTGTGGTTGGGGTCCTTGAATGGCGTGAATCGGCACCTTACCCCGCTGCGGGCGGTTGGTCGGAGAAACTGTGGGCCGATCCTTTGCCAGGCCTGCAAGCGTGGGGTAGGTTTCCTATGCACCAGTCGGGTGGGGAAAACCGGCTGACTGCAGTTGCGTTGAGAGGAAAGCAAAGGTCGGACGAACCACGTGTCGGCATGCAAGAGCATGCGGTCAGGTGGTTGTTTTCGTTTGGCAGCACAGGGTTTGGGATGCTTCCTCGAAGCGGAACGGAGAGACGGATGATTGCAAGCGTGACCATCATGGGTGGCGCAACCGAGCGAGTCATGAACGCGATCGTGGGCGATGCGGACCGGCTGGAGTCGTGGATGGCCACGGCTCGTCGGGCGATGCGTCGCCACGCGGATTGCGATGCCAATACGCACGTGCTTCAGAGCCCGCGCGAGGCGGCGGCGATGGAGGTCGCCGACGCTCTGCGTGCGCTCGTCAAGATCGACGGTGTCGAGGCGGACCAGGTGGACTGGGACGTCGTGGCCAACGATCTGATCGATCGTCTGCCGGTTGAGGTGAACCCGATCGTGGTCGCCATCGATCGTGCAGGGCGGGCCCTGCAGTCGCTGGCGGCGTGGATGCAGCCATCGTCTGTGAACGGTGCCGTGGCTCGAAGCGCGTAGGCGCAGTCAAGAGAAGCAGGTCGGGCACATGGAGTCGGTGGGTCTCCGGGATGTCGGACCAGGTGCGCATAAAAAGGGCGGCGCCGGAGGCGCCGCCCTTTTTGCATTGACGCGGTGATGGCCGGTCGTGCGGACGGCCCCGGGGTCAGTCGCGTGACCACGTGGGCAGGCGTCCTGGCGTCCATGGTGCGCCGGCCTCCTCCATCTCCAGTTCGATCACAGTGAGATCGGAGAAGATGCCGTTCATGTCACTGAGCACGCGGGCGAAGTCGGTCGCGGCGTACTCATAGCCGTCCAGTTCCGTCTGGGTCGGCGGCGAGGTGACCCACCACTGGCTGCCCATGATGTTGCCGACCCGGCCTCGGATGGTCGGGGGCTGGGCAACCGAGCGTGCGCTCTTGACCGGGTCACCACGGAGCTCGATGAGCGCATCGCGCAGTCGGTTGTGCAGGGCATCGAGTCGTGCGATCTTCATTGCGTTGGCTTCCGGTGTTTCCATGACGGCGGCCCGGAGGTGCTTGATGCGGTCCTGTACCTCGGTGGCGGCGCGGAGGGTCCCTCGGATGGCCCGGTTCAACTCCGCGACATCGCGCTGGAAGGCAAGGACCGCCTCCGGATCCTCGGATGCGAAGGTCGCGTCGCCGAGCCTGCGCACGTTGAAGGCGAGTGGGCCGGCGAGTTCGGTCATGACGCCGTCCACTTCCTTGGCAAGCGTGACGATGTAGCGACCCGGGGCGACGTGCGGTCCGCTGGGAGCGCGCTGCCACGGTGCGAGGCTGCTGGAGCCGAGGTTGATGGGGTTGGTGGAGGGGTAGCGGAGATCCCAGGCGATGCGGTGCATGCCCTTACCGGTCTTGCCGGTGACGCGCCGGACGACGTCGCCATTGCGGTCGCGCACGGTCAGCACGATGCGGGGATCGGGCTCGCGGCGTTCCTCTCGGAACTCCTCGATGGTGGGGTACTCCCAGTCATCTTCCTTCTCGGCCTTCTTGCGGCTGTCCTCGCGCGAGGTGAGCGCGTCCTTGAGGTAGTAGGTGAAGATTGCGCCGTAGGGCGGGTTCGGGGCAGCGAAATAGGTGGCGCCTTGCCAGCCTCGGCCGCTGCGGTCTGAGAAGCGGCTGGTCTGCATGTAGGCCAGGGCATCCTTGATGGGGAAGAGCACGGCGTCCTGCTCGAGCAAGTCCTCGTCGATGGTGCGCAGCGGCGTGTAGTCCTCGATGACGTAGATGCCGCGGCCGAACGTCGCCAGGGCGAGGTCGTTCTCACGGCGCTGCACGTCGATGTCGCGCACGGCGATGGTGGGCAGGCCACTGAACTTCATCCAGGTCTCGCCTCGGTTGAGCGAGAAGTAAGCGCCGTACTCGGTGCCTGCAAAGAGCAGGTCGGGATTCACGTGGTCTTCCTGGATGGCGTAGACGACGTTGTCCTCGGGGAGATCACCCGCGATGGACTCCCAGGTGCGTCCGCGATCTGAGCTGCGCAGGGCGTAGGGAGTGAAGTCACCATTCTTGTGGTTGTCGAAGCCGGCGTAGACGACGTTGGCGTCGTGGTTGGAGGCGAGCAGCCAGGAGACGTAGGTCATCTCGGGCACGCCGGGGAAGGTGTCGATACGTCGCCAGGAGCCACCGTCGTCGCCGGAGACGTGCACGAGGCCGTCGTCGGTGCCGACGTACAGCAGACCTTCGATGACAGGTGACTCCGAGAGCGACACCGCGTTGCCATAGATCGACGTGGAGCGATGCTTGGAGACCGCGTCAGGCTTCTGGATGACGCCCATGACTTCGAGCTGATTGCGGTCGAGGCCGCGGGTGAGGTCAGGGCTGATGGTCTCCCAGGAGTTGCCCCCATCGTTGGAGCGGAAGAGCCGGTTGCCGGCGAAGTACAGACGCTTGGGATTGTGTGGGCTGAGCAGCAGGGGTGAGTCCCAGTTCCAGACATAGGGCTCTTCACCCGGCTTCTCGCGTGGCTTGATATCGGTGATCTCACCGGAGCGGCGGTCGTGCCGCACCAGGCCGCCGTACTGCCACAGGCTGTAGACGATGTTGGGGTCGGTGGGATCGACCTGTGTCTCGTAGCCGTCACCACCGACGGTGATGAACCAGTCCTCGTTGGTGATGCCGGCCGGGTTGCGCGTGCGGTGCGGCGCACCGAGGGTGTTGTTGTCCTGCGTGCCGCCGTAGACGTAGTAGAACGGCAGGGACTGATCGACGGAGACGCGGTAGAACTGCGTGACGGGCAGGTTTGGCATGAAGCGCCAGTTGGCACCGCGGTCGTAGGTGTCGTAGATACCGCCGTCGCAGCCGAGGATCATGTGGTTGGGATCGTTGGGGTTGATCCACAGCGCGTGATCATCGACGTGCTTGTAGTCGATCGGGACGCGCTTGAAGCTCTTGCCGCCGTCTTCGGTGACATGGAAGAAGGTATCGAGCGAGTACACGCGATCGACGTCATGCGGATCGCAGACGAGCTCGTTGTAGTACTGCGGGCTGGAGCTCATGTAGCTGCTGCGCTTGGTCCACGTCTCGCCGCGATCGGTGGAGCGGTAGACGCCGCCATCCTCGGCGGCCTCGACGATGGCGTAGATGACGTCGGGGTTGGCCGGGGCGATGTCCATGCCGATGCGGCCCTTGTCGGAACTCGGCAGGCCGGAGGTGATCTCGCGCCAGGTCGCCCCGCCGTCGGTTGACTTGTGGATGCCGGACTCAGGACCGCCGTTGATCAGCGTCCAGACGTGTCGCCTCCGCTGGTACGAGGAGGCGTACATGACGTCAGGATTGCGCGGATCGAGGTGGATCTCGTTGATACCGGTATCGTCGCTGATGTGGAGGATGCGCTCCCACGTCTCACCGCCATCGGTGGTCTTGTAGAGCCCGCGATCGCCGCCGGAGTTCCAGAGCGGACCCTGGGCCGCGACATACACGACGTCGGAGTCGCGCGGATCGATGGCGATCATGCCGATGTGCTCGGAGTCAGGAAGCCCGACGTTGGTCCAGCTTGCGCCGCCGTCGGTCGTCTTATAGACGCCGTCACCCCAGGAGACGGAGCGCTGCGAGTTGTTCTCGCCGCTGCCGACCCACACGACCTGCGGGTTGTTCGGGTCCATGGCGAGGCACCCGATGGAGTACGAGCCCTCGTTGTCGAAGACGGGCGTGAAGGTGATGCCGTTGTTGACGGTCTTCCAGACGTTGCCGGACGAGACGGCGACGAACCAGTGGGCGTGGTTGTTCGGATCGACGGCGATGTCGCCGATGCGTCCCGATGACAGGGCGGGTCCGACGAGGCGGGCCTTGATGGCGGAGAAGGTGGACGCCTTCATGGGCGAGTCGTCCTCCTCTTCTTCCTGTTCAGCCTCGGCTTCCTCTGCATCCTGTGCAAAAGTCGGCGCAGGCGCCAGGTGCATGATCGCGATCAGCGCGAGCGGTGTCAGGGCAAGTCGGACGAAGTACTTCATCGCGTGGCTCCGGATGGAATCAATCGAGTGCGGATCAGGAGCCTACCGCAACGGCGGGGTTTCCGGCGGATTCTGTCTCACGGCGCAGTTGCTAGACTCGCCGCCTCAAAACCGTCTTCACCGCAGCGGCCCCGTGTGCAGGTCGTGCCGAGGCGCCGAGACTGGGGATGGGGACAACCCGAAGTCGGACTGCAGGGTTCTGGCCGCACCCGGAGGAGCGGGCAGCGAGCCAAGATTGGGAGACGAGAACGTGCGATCCATGCAGAACCTTCTTGCGTGTGCTGCCGGTGTGTGCATCGCGGCTACCGCGAGCAGTGCCCAGGTTCCGGATGAAACGGATCCCGGGCCGCCGCCGCCAGTGGCTGCGCCGGAGAACCTGCCACCGGAGCCGCGCTCCGATGACTACGACTGGATGCAGTTCAACAACGGCGAATGGCTGAAGGGTGACATCAAGGATCTGCTGGATGACACGTTCATCTTCGACAGCGACGAGCTGGACAAGCAGACGCTGGACATGGAGGACATCTACGGCATCTACTCGCCGCGCCTGAACACCGTGATGCTCCAGGATCGAACCGTTGTACGGGGACGGCTCTTCATCGAGGGTGACAGCGTCACCGTCATCACGGAAGAGGGGGAGGAGCTCAACTTCACGCGCGATCAGGTTCGGTCGGTCATTCCCGGTGGACTCACGGAATGGGATTTCTGGTCAGGGCGCATCGGTCTTGGTGCAACGGTGCGGCGCGGCAACGTGGATCAGACGGATCTCACCGCCAATGTCTTCATTGAGCGGCGCGATCCATCGACGCGTCTGACGCTGCAGTACGACGGTGCTTACAGCGTCGTGCAGCAGGACCGGACGACCAACAATCACCGTGCATCGCTTGCGTACGACATTTACGCAGGCAAGTGGGCGAGTGATCGGCTGTACTTCAGGCCGATCCAAGTCGTGTACTTTCGCGACGAGTTCCAGAACATCGACTATCGAATCACCCCGAGCTTCGGTCTTGGTTACGACATCATCGACGAGAGCAGGCTGGAGTGGTCGGTCACCGGCGCCTTCGGTTGGGAGTTCGAGCGCTTCATCGAAGCGCCGCCTGGCGGAGCCATCGAGGAAGACGACCCCGCGCTGATCGCGGGGACGAAGCTCGACTGGGAAGCCACGTCCGACATCGACCTTGGATTCGACTTCAGCGTCACGATCCCAACGCGGGACACGAGCCGGTACAACTTCCGGCTTAAGCTGTACGCCGAGATCGAGCTCACGGACGACTTCGACCTCGACATTCAGCTCATCTGGGATCGCAACAACAGCCCGACGCCGCTTTCGGATGGAACGGTGCCCGAGACCGACGATGTGCGGCTGGTTCTCGGCGTTGCCTACGAATTCTGACGCGCGGCGGCTCGGCGAATCCTGCCACGACGGCGCATGACGATCGGGAGAGCCCAGAGGTACATACCGGTCAACCACAGCGCGAGCAGGATGATCCCGGCCGGCAGGAAGACCCAGAGCTTGGCGGCATCGTGGAAGAACGAGCCATCATGGATCGACTCGATGATGTCGGAGCGCCGGAAGGCATGATGCAAGACCTCGCCGGTCGATGAGTCGATCTGGATCTCCCAGTTGTTCTCGGCGCGAACTTTGACCATACCCTTGGACGGTCGCACATCGAGCCGGTTGATGTCGTCCCAGGTCTCGATCTGTGCTTCCGGGACCGTCCGGGATGCCGAGAGGATCTGATCAAAGGTCAGTGTGGGAATCGTCTGCGTGCCGCGGTACTCATCGGGCTGCACCCAGGAGGACTGCTTCTTGAGCTGCAGCATCAGGCCGGTCACGATGATGATGCCCACGGGAAGTGCGGCGAGAATCGCACCCCAGCGGTGGAGCGACCGCGACGATCGATTGAGCGCCTTGACGAATGGTGACCGCGACATGGGCCGGATGATAGAAGGGCAATCCCGGCATCGACCAGCGGGGGGCTTCACGCTTGTCGAGCTGTTGGTGGTGATCGCTGTCGTGGCGCTGCTGGTCTCGCTTCTGCTGCCGGCACTGACTCGATCACGTGAGGTGGCCCGGCGCGTGCAGTGTCAGGCCAACCTCCGTTCACTGCACCAGACGCTGATGATCTACGCACAGGAGCACGATCAGAAGGTGCCGCTCGGGTATCGCGGCGGCAGGTTGCAGTGGAACACCATGGTGTACAGCGGTTTCGGCAGCGGCACGTTCGCGCTGTTCGGCCGCCTGTATCTGGCGGACATGCTCGAAGCGCCCGAGGCGCTGTACTGCCCGTCGGAGAGCGCCCCCGAGCAGTCGTACGACACACCGGAGAACCCGTGGCCCCCTGGAACGCCGGGGATTGGCGTGCAGGGTGGCTATGCGTCGGCCCCGCTCGTGGACTGGGGGTTCGGCTCGCTGCCAGACGTCATGCCGCGCCTGGACCGGCTGGCGCCGAATCGTGCGCTGCTGTCCGACGGCATCGGCCTGCCCGACCGCGTGGACTCGCGGCACGAGCAGGGCGTGCATGTGCTGTTCGTCGATGCGGCGATCACGTGGGTCGATCGGCGGATCTTCGACGATCCGCTGTCCACCTGCGAGGGACTCGATCCGGTGAACAACGCAGCCCAGCTCGAAGTCTGGGAAGCGATCGAATCAACGCGGCGACGGCCTACGTCGAGGGAGAGCAGCCGAAGTCTCCGGCGAGGATGGTGAAGTCGGCGAGGTTGACGGCACCGTCATCATTCAGATCACCGACGCCGCGGCTTTCCCCGTTGCCATGGGGCAGGCCGGAGGCACCGAAGTTGGCGGCGAGGATGGTGAAGTCGCTGAGGTTGGTGGCATCGTCGCCGTTGACGTCGCCGGTGCAGGCAGGTGGCGGCGGGGCAAAGCTCGCGAGCCAGGCGCCGCGCCCGTAGGTGAAGGCGACGAGCCTGTCGTTGTCCGGGAAGTCCAGCGACTCAACGATCGTGTTCGGCACACCGCTCAGCGGCTGCCAGGTTGCGCCCGAGTCTTCACTGGCGAAGACGCCGAGTTCCGTCGCCACGTACATCTGCGTGGGGTTGTTGGGACGGAACGCGATCCAGTGCGCCGGGATGTCCGGGAGACCGGTGTCGCTGGGAATCCAGGTTGCGCCGCCGTTGGTGGTCTTGAGGACGTGCGGGACCCCATAGTTGGAGTACGTCAGGAATGCGGTCGTCGGGATCGTCGGGTGGACGGCGATGCTGCTGACCCATGCGCCGACCGAGATGCCACTGCCGAGGCCGGCTTCGGTCCAGGTGACGACAGGGTCGCGGCCGTTGGTGGTCCGTGCGACGGTGCCGGCGTCCGACCCGAAGTAGACGACGTTGCCGTCGGAAGGGGCGATGGCGATGGCGGAGGTCTCGCCGCCGAAGCTGAAGAGCTGTGGTCCGGCGACGCTCCAGATGGCGGCGCCGTCTGCAGTGCGCCACGGTCTCCCGCCGCCGGTCCACAGTGTGAATCGGTCGCTCGGGTCCATCGCGAAGGGCACGATGAAGATGCCATCGGAGTCGGTGATGCCGTTGGTGGCGTCGGTGAAAGTCTGTCCGCCATCGGTGGACTTGACCATGGCGGGGAAGAACTGGATCTCGGCATAGATGATGTCGGGATCGACGGGGTCGATGGCGACGTATCCGCCGTCGCCGCCGTACATCTCCTGCCAGTTGTCGGGCGTGTTGGTCGCGAAGACGCCGCTGGTGCCGTTGTCCTGCGCGCCGGCGACGTAGAGATCCGTCGTCGCTGCACCAGCCCCGTGATAGAACTGCGTGACGCCGTAGCCGTTGTTGAGGTTCACCCAGTCGATGTCGGCTTCGAAGCCTGGGGGGAAGTTCAGTGGGCATCCGACATCGGTCGTCGCGGCTCGCGCGTTGTCGGTCCGGAAGACGCCGCCATCGTTGGTGACGTACATGGTCTGATTGCTGACGCCGTCGTAGCCGGGGTGGAAGATCACGGCGTGCTGATCCGCGTGGATGCCCTTGGGGTTGCCGGTCGGCATGAAGTAGTACGCCGACTGTCCCCAGGTCACGCCACCATCGTCCGAACGAAAGAGGTCGATGCCGCCGACCCACACGATGTCAGGATCGACGGGGTCAACGGCCAGCGCGTTGTCGTACCAGCCCTGTGAATAGGTCGGGTAGTCGATGCAGCCGTTGACGGTGAGGACGTTGGAGAGCAGCCAGGGCCCGAACTGATCGAATGGGTCAACCTGTGCGGTGAAGGTCTGCCCGCCGTCGGTCGTCCGGTAGAGTTGGACGAGCTGACCGGTCGGCAGTCCGTTGCCGTTGGCCGCCATGGAGATGTACATGACGTCGTTGTCACTCGGCGCGATGGCGAGTTCCATGCGTCCCTGGACCGTGGGCACGGAGTACCCCACCCAAGTGTCGCCCCCATCCTGCGATCGGAAGAGCCCGTCGGACTGGAAGCTGCCGAAGGCCGCCCAGATGGTGTCCGGATTGGTATCGCTGCGCAACTCGATGTCGGTGCAGCCGACGGTGCAGCCGTTGCTGGACGCCGGGCCGGTGGTCTGCGTCGGGTTGGCGAGGACGACGCTCCAGTCCTGTCCGCCGTTGAGAGACCGCCAGACACCGCTGCGCGTCGCCGCGTAGAGCCGATCACTGTCGTTGGGGCTGATCGCCAGCTTGTTCACGTAGTGGAACATGCTGTTGTTCGTCGCGGGCAGGATGTTCCACGTCGCGCCGGCGTCAACCGACTTGTAGATGCCGAGGCCGCGGCCGGGCGGGAAGCCATCTCCATCGGTGAAGACACCTTCGCCGGTCCCGGCGTAGAGCACATCTGAGTTGGTCGGATCCATGACGATGGTGGAGATGGCGAGGTTGATCATGGAGTCGTCGAGGCTCGTCCACGATGCTCCAGCATCGACGGATTTCCACAGCCCGCCGCTGACACCGCCGGTGTAGAGGATGTCGGTGTTGTTGTGATCGATGACGAGCGTGCGCGTTCTGCCTCCGATGTTGCCGGGTCCGAGCTCGGACCAGCCAGAGATCCCGCCGAGCGGCGCACCGGAGCGCGTCGTCTCGAGTCGTGCAGTGCGCGTGCGGATCTCGGCC
>JBCBTA010000005.1:0-23052 GCA_039818905.1 Planctomycetota bacterium | reverse complement strand
GTTCAGCGGATCGCCGGCGAGATCCAGCAGTTCATCGAGTCCAAGCTGCCGGGCGATGTGGACAGCAGGGAGCTGCGCATTGTCAAGACGCTGATCCGGCGGACCGAGGCTCGCGCCGCGGCACGGTGCTCCGGTGTGGATCCAAGCCGCATTCACTTCCTCGATCTTCCCTTCTATGAGACGGGCAAAGTGCGCAAGCGTCCGCTTGCCGACGAGGACATCGATATCACGATGGAATTGATGCAGCGCATTCAGCCGCACCAGATCTACGCCGCGGGTGATCTGTCCGACCCGCATGGCACGCATCGAACGTGTCTGGCGGCGATCACGACGGCACTGAGCCGACTCGAGGATGTCGCATGGATGCGCGCATGCGAGGTGTGGCTGTACCGCGGCGCATGGCAGGAGTGGGGGCCTGAGCAGATTGAGATGGCCGTGCCTCTTGCGCCGTCGGA
This sequence comes from Planctomycetota bacterium, assembly GCA_039818905.1. Taxonomy (GTDB): domain Bacteria; phylum Planctomycetota; class Phycisphaerae; order Phycisphaerales; family UBA1924; genus JBCBTA01. The sequence continues at coordinate 22,597 of JBCBTA010000005.1, read as the reverse complement.
GGTGGATCGCAAGCGTTCGGCGATCTTCAAGCATGAGAGCCAGAAGGACAAGGCCTTGTTCCCCGGGCCGTACGACACGCGCGAGTTCTGGCAGCGGGCGGAAGACCGCAACCGGATGACCGCCGAGTGCTACGACCGGCTTGGTCTGCAGGAGTACCAGGCGCTCGAAGGGTTCGTGCAGTGGCGTCCGAGCGAAGCGGATGGCACACTGACGCGATCGACGTCGCGGGCCGCATCCGGCAGTGCCTGACCTCGGACGGAGAAGAGTGATGTCTCGACGAATCGGCGTGTGTTCGTGGTCGCTGCAGCCTGCGAATCACGATGAGCTTGCGTTGCAGGTCCGCGCCGCGGGATGTCGCGCCCTGCAGCTGCATCTCGATCCGCTGCGCGGCGGATGGGACGAAGCGCAGACCATCGAGGCGCTGCAAGGCTTCGAGCTGTGCAGCGGCATGATGTCGATGGAAGGCGAGGACTACACCACGCTCGAGACGATCAAGCGTACCGGTGGCGTACGACCGGATGAGACGTGGGAGCAGAACTTGACTGCTGCCCAGGCCAACGCGGCCCTGGCGGAGCGACTCGGCATCACGCTGGTGACGTTCCACGCCGGGTGGATTCCACACGAGGAGTCCGACCCGGAGCGCGACACGATGGTGGATCGGCTGCGGGCTCTGCAGCGGGTCTTCGCCGAGCATGGCGTCGTCATCGCGCTGGAGACCGGGCAGGAGACGGCGGAGACGCTGCTCGATGTGCTTGCCGAGCTTCCGGGTGTCGGTGTGAACTTCGATCCGGCCAACATGCTGCTGTACGCGATGGGTGATCCGCATGACGCACTCGAGCAGTTGGGCGAGCGCGTGGTGCAGCTGCACATCAAGGATGCCAATCGCACCACCATGCCCGGGACGTGGGGCGAGGAAGTCCCTGTCGGTGAGGGCGAGGTGGACTGGGAGCGTTTCCTCTCGATCGCCGACCGCGTCTGTCCGGACGTTGATCTCCTGATCGAGCGCGAAGCTGGAACGCAGCGTGTGCAGGACATCGCTTCCGCACGCTCCATGCTCGAGCAGATGGTCGGGGTGGCCGGATGAGCACGGTTGGAGTCGGCGTCATCGGACTCGGCTTCATCGGGCATACGCACATCGCGTCGTACGCCGCGGCTGGTGCGAGGCTCGTTGCGGTGTGTGATCGGGGACGTGATGCGCTCTCGGGTCGCGCGCCCAACACGGGAAACATCGAGGGTGCTGCGCCCGAACGTTCGTTCGATCCCGCGGCACTCAACGCGACGGATGATGTCGATGCCTTTCTGGCGACGCCGGGGCTGGAACTGGTCAGCATCTGCACGCCAACGGACACGCACGAGGCGCTGGCGCGTCGCGTGATCGACGCGGGCAAGCATCTGATCATCGAGAAGCCTGTCGCACTGTGCTCCGAGGTGGTCGCATCACTCGGCGCCGCGGCGGAGCAGGCTGGCGTGCTGTGCATGCCGGCGATGTGCATGCGCTTCTGGCCGGCGTGGGCATGGGTCAAAGACGCCGCGGCGGACGGGCGCTACGGAGCGGTGTGCAGTGCACGGTTCGAGCGACTCGGGGCCCGTCCAACGTGGGGCGAGGGCTTCTACTCCGACGACGCGCGGTCGGGCGGTGCGATCTTCGACCTGCACATTCACGACACGGACTTCATCACGCACCTCTTCGGGACCCCCGATTCGGTGTTGTCGGTGGGAGACCGCGATCATGTCTCGACGGTGTATCGCTTCGACGACGGGCCACGGCATGTCTCGGCCCAGGGCGGGTGGCTGCGGAGCGACGCATGGGGATTCCGCATGCGCATGCTGGTGGAGTTCGAGTCGGCGGTGGCGGACTTCGACCTCGGGCGCGATCCGGAGCTGCGCGTGTGTCTGGCGTCTGGCGAGGAGATGACGCCGGAGCTCAGCGATGCACATGGATGGGCAGTCGAGATTGCCCAGATGATCGCGGCGGTTGCGACGTCGGCGGGTGCTGCACCAGCTACGATGGCATCCGCGGCCGTCTCGACGCGTGTTCTCGAGGCGGAACTCGCGAGCCTGACATCAGGCGGGGTCGTCACGCTGTCCTGAGCGGTCTCCCTGCTCGCACAGATTCGGTGAGAGGTGGAATAGATGAAGCTTGGTGTGATCGGCGCGGACTCGAGTCATCTCCCCGTCTTCTCGGAGCGGATCAAGGAGTTGCATGATGCGGGGAAGACACCCTGCCGCGTGACCGCCTGCTTTGATGACGGCGTGCATGACTGGCCCAACGCATCGGATGTCGAGACGTGGCGGACGCAGGCGACGGACCTCGGAGTCGAGTTCACCGGGTCGATGGATGCGCTGCTGGACAGCGTCGATGGTGTGCTCGTGCTCGCTGTGAGCGGTGGGCGCCATCTGGAACTGGCCCGGCCGGCGCTGGAGCGCGGCATGCCGACATACATCGACAAGCCGCTGGCGTGCACCTTGGAGGACGCCCGCACGATTCGCCAGCTGGTCGAGGCGCATGGATCGCGGTGCTACTCGGCATCGAGCCTGCGCTTTGCGACGGAGCTGGAGGCGATTCCCCACGACGAGATCGGGCGGATCGTCGCGATCGACGCGTTCGGGCCGGGGGAGCTCAATGATGGTGCGCCGGGTCTGCTGCACTACGGCGTGCACACCATTGAGATGGTCGATGCGATCTGGGGTCCCGGTGCCAGCCGGGTCAGCGCCATCGCGACGGCGGACCGGCACCTGCTCGACATCGAGTACGCCGACGGGCGGCTGGGGCGGCTTCGCCTGGAGCGCGCCGGCGCGTACGACTTCGGGGCGACGGTCCACGGCGAGAAGGGCATTCACCAATTCAAGGTGGACTTCGGCCCGGTGTACGGACGGCTCGTCGCGGGCATGGTGGGGTTCTTCGAGGGTGGGCCGGCGCCGGCGGCGCTGGACCACATCGTCGAGAACGTCGCGGTGATGGTCGCGGGCAACGCCTCGATCGAGGCGGATGGGGCCTGGACAGCCGTTTCCGGCCTCTGAGAGCCGATTTTGATGCCAAGAACAGCGATGCTGGTGGTGGAAACCCAGCCCTGGTGATGGGGGGGTTTTCTGGTGCACCGCCTGTTGCGTCAGGCCCGGGGCGGGGTAAGTTATATAATCCGGTTGTCGGGCCGCGTGGGGACGTGGGCGACCTCCGGGAAGGATGAAACGCGTTTCTGTACCAGGCCAGGGGAGGCCAGATTCCAGGAGAGGATGAGACGATGAAGACCGTGATTGCACTGTGTGCTGTCGCCGGCATGGCGACGTCCGCGTCGGGTCAGCTGATCGCTGCGGACAGCTACGACATTCCGCCGTACGCCGATGCGGGCCTGAACGGGCAGAACCCGAGCGTGACCCCCGGCTGGACGAGTGGGAACGCATGGTCGGTGGGTTCGGCGAACCTGCAGGCCGATCTCGGCACCCTGACCAACAGCGCGACGACGTACGACGATGCATCGACAGGCAAGGGCCAGTACATCGCCAGTTCGTTCGACTTCTTCCGCCGCGGCTTCCGCACGGTTGATGCGTATGCTGCCGCCGACACCTACTACATGAGCTTCTTCGTCAACCCGGGTGGCGCGTTCCTCGGCAGCGGCTCCCGTGAGCACGCGGTCGTCGGTTTCACCAACTTCTTCGGTCAGGGCGAGTTCGAGAACGCTGGCGGCAGCGCCAACGTCTTCGGTCTCTTCGCCGGCTTCCGCGGCGAGGACGCCGGTGCGGCTCCTGGCGAAGCTGACCTGATCCTCCGCGCTCGCGGCGGCTCTGGCGATCTCGAGGACACCGTTCTTCTCGCCAACGCCCAGTCCACGACCTACCACGTGATGTACCGCGTGGACGTGAACGCCGTCGGTGGACAGGACAACGTAACCTACTGGGTCAACCCGTCGGATCTGTCCAGCGAAGCGCAGGCGACTGCGACCGCGCTCGCGACGGGCACCGTCGGTACCTTCTCGATGAACACCAACAGCGACATCATTCAGAAGCACGTGCTGACCAACAAGTGGGCCCGCTCGTTCTTCTGGGATGAGACGCGTTTCGGATACGACTTCGCCAGCGTGGCGATCCCGGCTCCGGGCGCCGCCGCGGTCCTCGGCCTCGCCGGTCTGGCGGGCCTCCGTCGTCGCCGCTGATCGGGCGATCGACTCTTCATGATCCTCCCTGTCGGGCGCTCGGAGACGAGCGTCCGGCGGCTTCCATGCCAGGGCTGACCGGAGTCAAGCCGATAGAGTCGCGAGCGGGCACGCCGCTGTATGTGGCGGTACGGGATACGGTTCGCGATGCGATCGATCGCGGCGATCTCGCCCCGGGCGATCGTCTTCCCAGCACCAAGGAGCTCAGCGGACTGCTGGACGTCTCGTTGGTGACGGTCCATCGAGCGCTGAATGAACTGGTGACGGCGGGTGTGCTTCGGCGCGGTCGTGGTCGCGGCACGTTCGTCCACGAGAACTACGCCAACCCGACGCACATCGCCAGCGATGTGCGCTTCGGCGTGGTCTTCCATCCGGAGTCAACCCTGGCGGATCCGTACCACGGCAGGCTCCTGCAGTCGGTGCGGGAAGCATCCATTGCCCATGGCATCGACCTTGTGCTGCTCCGCTACAACGAGGATTGGCGCCGTGAGTGTGCCGGGTACCTGTACGTCAATCCGTACCCGGAGCAGCTCGATCATGGGCCTCGGTCATGGTCCAACGAGCAGACGAGCCCGCGGTCGAAGTCCGGTGACCGCTCTCCGGTCGTCGCCATCGGCGTTCGTCCGGAGCTCCGCAAGGACATCGTCGTCGTCGATACCGACAATGTGGCGATGATCTCGCGTTCGGTGCAGCTCATGGCGTCGCACGGGCACACGCGGATCGCGTATCTCGGGTCGGGTGCCAAGTCGAGCAACAACATTGATCGCATGCAGGGCTTCATGGAAGGCTGCGAGCAGTCGGGCGTGGATGTCCGCGACTCACTGGTCATTCATTCGACCCGTTGGCGACTGAGCGAGAACGAGCTGAATCATCTGATTCGCTTGCTCACCGGCCCGGAGCGTCCGACGGCCATCGTGGCGGCGGGCTACTACCTGGCGCTGGACGCCTACAGCGCAGCGCGCCGATGTGGCCTGCGCATCCCTGAGGATCTCTCGGTGACGGGTGTGGATGATCCGCCCAGCGCCGAGTCGCTGTCGCCGCCGCTGACGACCTTCTGGCAGCCGCTGGAGGAGCTTGGTCAGCGTGCGGTGGAGCTTCTCGTACACATGCTGAATCCGGAGAAGCCGATCCCGGATTCGTGCGTCTTGGATGCCGTGCTCAAGGACCGCGAGTCCGTCGGGCCGGCTCCGACGGATACCTGATTGACCGAAGTGGGAGACGGCACATGAACAGGCAGCCTTCGAAGAGGATCGGAGCGTTCGCGCGGGGCTTCACGCTGGTGGAGCTGCTGGTCGTCATCGCGGTGGTCGCGCTGCTCGTGGGTGTGTTGCTGCCGGCGCTGTCCGAAGCGCGCAGCTCCGCGCGGGACGTGCAGTGCCTGAACAACCTGCGCAGTCTCGGTCAGGGATTCTTCGCCTACTCGTCGGACTACTTCGGCGACTACCCGGAGAATCGCGTCGGGGTCAGTCCGGGCGACGACTCGGTGAGCTGGTTCGACGGTGACGTCATCGGTCAGTACGTCATGGAGAACTACAAGGGCGGCGAGAACTTCAGCGACGACACGCCGGACACGGTTGGCGGCGAGGTGTACGTCTGCCCGTGGCACACACAGGGCGGCCGCTCGTACACGATGAACTACTGGGCGTCCTCCAACGTCGAGGCCGACTCCTTCGGCATGCCCTGGGATCAGAACAGCGTGCGCGGGCCCGCGCGGCACATGCTGCTCGCTGACTCCTGGGGTCAGTACTCCTTCGACACTGGCACCCGCGGAACGGTGTACGTCACCAGTTCGACGATGGGCGCACGCGGCACACCGGGCGAGCGCTTCGGCGGGCGTTCGGGCATCTCGGACTTTCCGGGTGATGCCCTGCCGCGTCGCGGCGTGGATGGCGCGCCGGAGTTCGGCGGCGCCGTGCCGACGAGCTACATGCCTTTCTACCGCCATCGCTACCGCGATGACGATCCGACCGCGATCCGCGGCGGGTGCAACATGTGCATGGCCGACGGTCACGTGGCGAAGTTCGAGGCGAGCGAGTTGATCGATCCCGAGACGGGCGATTCCTCGCTCAAGGTGCTGTGGTCCCGCATGGACAGCGAGCTGGCCACCCAGCCTCCGACTCCATGAGCCGACAGGGATGGCCGCGGCGACTCTTCGCCGCGGCACTGACACTGTTCGCCATGGCGCTGACCGGGTGCGCCGACGAATCCGAGCGTGAGCGCGAGATCACCTTCTGGACGCTGTCGCTTCGCCCAACGTTCACCGACTACATGGAGCAGAGCATCGCGTCGTTCGAGGCCGCGCACCCGGACGTGCGGGTGCAGTGGGTGGACGTGCCGATGGGCGCGGTGGATCGGAAGCTGATCGCCGCGGCTGCCGCGGACCGAGCGCCCGACGTGGTCAATCTCTCCGACCTGATGTTCGCGCGATACGCCGGGGCGGGCGCGTTCCTCGATGTGGAGCGGCCGGGCGGCGTTCTCGATCGCTTTCACCCGGGGGCACTCGCGGTGGGTCGGATCGATGGTCGGCAGCTGGCGTTGCCGTGGTATCTCACGACACAGGCGCTGATCTGCAACGAGCGGTTGCTGCGCGAGGGCGGGCTGTCAGCGGACGACGTCGGGCGGACGTGGCCTGCGCTGCTCGAGCAGGCGGGGCCCTTCCGCGCCTCGACGGGGACGTGGCTGTTCTCACAGCCGATCGGGACGGATTCGCAACTGCCGATCATGCTGCTGGCCGAGGGGCTGTCGCCGCTGAGACCCGGTGACGACGGACTGCTGGAGCCCGACCTGATGCATCCTGACATCCTCGGGTTTCTTCAGGCCTGGGTGGACCTGTATCGCGAGGGCGGTCTGCCGCGCGAGGCGGCGACAGACGGTTTCGAGCATCTGATCGAGGTGTATCAGAACGGCGAGGTTGCGCTGGTGAACACCGGCGCGAACTTCCTCGGACGTGTGCGCGATGTGTCGCGCAGCATCTACGACGACACGATCGTGCTCGGGCCGGTCACCGGTTCGCTGGACGCTGCGCACGTTGCCGTGATGCTCGTCTGCGTCAGTGCCCGGACGTCGCATCCCGAGGACGCCGTCGCGCTGGCGGAGCACATGACGTCGGCGGAGCGCCAGCTTGCGCTGGCACGGCTGGCGCCCGTTCTGCCGAGCACATCGGCATCGCTGGACGATGCGTTCTTCCAAGGGCCGACACCGACGGAGATCGCCGAGGGCGCCGCGTTGATCGGTGAGGCGCGCCGCATCGTGGCGGGCGAGCTTGGCACCGCGGTTGCCTTCACGCCGGCCCTGGAGTGCTGGCCGGAGTTGCGCCGCGCCTTCGAGGAGCACTTCAAGGCCGTGCTGCTGGACGACGCGGAGCTGGACGCCGAGATGGCGGCATGCAATGCGCGGTGGGGTCGTATCATCGACGCGATGAACAGGCAGAGGCGTTCGCGAGGGGGAGCTGCGGCGGGGATCGAGGCGCTGCCCGAAGCAATCCGGCGGGGTCTGGCGGAGGGCGCGATCCGTGAATGAGCGCGGCCTTGTCGGGCACGGCATCGTTCCCTACCTGTACCTCACGCCGGCCATCCTGGTGCTGGGCGTCTTCTTCTTTGGGTCGTTTCTGTGGGTGATCATGTACTCACTCGGGACGCTCAACGTCTTCGAGCAGTCATTCACGTTCACCGGTTTCGACAACTACGTCCAGCTGTTCAACGACGAACGCTTTTGGATGTGCCTTGGCAACTCCTTCCTGTACCTGTTGGTGACGCCGGCACTGATCGCGATCAGTCTGGCGTGCGCACTGGCGATCGATGCGCAGATCCGCGGCGCGAACACCTTTCGGCTGCTGTTCTTTCTCCCGGTGGTGACGCCGACGATCGTCGCGGCGATCGGGTGGCGCATCCTGTTCAATGAGCAGTCGGGCCTGCTGACCACGCTCGCACAACCGGTTGTCAGTGTTGGCGATGCGGCGCGCATCATGCATGCTGCATTTGTCAGTGAGGAGTGGGGGTTGCTCGGCGGCAACGCGCATCCAGCGGTCGCGGGTGTGATGGCGACCTTGCACGTCGAGCCCCTTTCGACACCCCGATGGCTGACGGAGCGGCCATGGACGCTCATCAGCCCGATGGTGGTGACGCTGTGGAAGGGCTTCGGCTTCTACATGATGATCTTCCTCGCCGGACTCCTGGCAGTGCCGCGCGAGCTTCGAGAAGCCGCGGCTCTGGATGGAGCTGGTCGATGGACCTCGTTCCTGCACGTCACGCTGCCGTCGATCTGGCCCACGATGACACTGGTGACGATCCTCAGCTCCATCTCCGCGCTCAAGGTGTTCGATGAGATCTTCGTCACGGTGCGCGGCGTGCCGGTGGATCACCAGACGGCCGTGCCCTTCGTGTACGACGCGGCGTTCAACCAGGGGAGCTTCGGAACGGCGTGCGCCGCGGGCGTGGTGCTCTTCGTGATTCTGCTGGTCTTCAGCATCATCAACCTGCGTCTGACGAGGGATCGCTCGTGAGCGCGGGTCGCGACACACCCGGAGGACGGCGGCCGCTGCACATCTCGGCGGTGATCTACTGCACCGCGCTGCTGCTGGCGGCGTTGTCGATCGGTCCGGGGCTGTGGCTGGTGCTGGGTGCGTTTCAGCCGGTCGGTGCGGCAGCGGGCAATCCGCTGGATCAGGTCGTGCAGGACGGCGCGATCACACACCCATCGACATGGGCGACAACCGCGAACTTCCAGCAGGCGTGGCGCGACGGCGACATGGGGCGTCCGCTGCTGAACTCGATCATCGTGACGTTCGCGCGAGCGGGTCTGAACGTCATTCTTGCGGCGCTGGCGGCGTATCCACTCGCGCGCATGCGTTTCCGCGGCAGGCGCATCATCTTCCTGGCGATCCTGGCGACGACGATGATCCCGGAACAGGTCATCGTCGTCCCGATGTTCCGCATCGCTCTGAACCTCGGTCTGTACGACACGCTTGCGGGCGTCGTGGTGCCCTTCAGCGTGTCGGCGTTCGGCGTCTTCATGTGCCGACAGGCGTTCATGCAGGTGCCGAAGTCGGTCGAGGAGGCGGCGGTGATCGATGGAGCGTCGTCCCTGCGGATCTGGTGGAGCGTGATGCTGCCGCTGATCACGCCGACGCTCGCCACGCTCGCGCTCTTCAGCATCATCTTCGCGTGGAGCGACCTGCTGTGGTCGTTGATCATCCTGCAGTCGCCATCGCAGTACACGCTTCCGGTCGCGATCAACTCGCTTCTCGGCACCTTCTCAACGAATCCTCGTGTGGCGTACGCCGCGTCGGTGCTCGCGCTCGTTCCGATCGTGGTGATCTTCATCGCCACGCGCCGGTTCTTCCGTCCAGAGATGTTCGGCGGAGCGACCAAGGGATGATCCAGCGTGAAGTGGAAACCGATGTGCTGATCGTTGGCGGCGGTTGCGGCGGATCCGCCGCGGCCCTGGCGCTGGTGGCTGCGGGGGTTCCGTGCATCCTGACGGAGCCGACGTCGATGCTCGGTGGCCAGCTCTCCAGTCAGGGTGTGCCGCCAGATGAGAATCCGTGGGTCGATGGCAACGGCCCTGGAGCACCGACGGAGTTCTTCGCCGCCAATCGCTCGTATCTGGAGCTGCGATCGCTCATCCGCACCGAGCTTGTTGATGGACTGACGCCGAGCGCACGCTCGCAGTCACTGCTGAATCCGGGTGGCGGCTGGGTGAGTCGCTTGTGCTTCGAGCCGCGGCTTGCGGACGTTGGTCTCCGAAGGATGCTCGGTGCGCTCCCGGAGCAGACGTGCCTGACGATCGAGTGCGGTTGGCGACCCATCGGCGCCGAGGTGGTTGGCGATCATGTGCATGCCGTGGAGTTCGAGACCGGGTCGGGCACGGTCGTCGTTCGAGCCAGGATCGTCCTGGATGCGACGGAGGATGGAGAAGTCCTGGCGCTGGCGGGGGTCGAGCATGCCATCGGTGGGGAGTCCGCGGATGTGTATGGCGAGCTGCACGCGCCGGCGGATGGTCATGGTTCGATCGACGTACTCGATCAGCAGGCATGCACGTGGTGCTTTGCGGTCGAGCACGATCCATGCGGCGAGCATGTCATCGACCGGCCGGCGATGTACGACGCGTGGCGGAGCCATGTGCCGGAGATGCAGCCTGCGTGGACCGGTCCGCTGTTCTCATGGACGGTGCCGAGTCACAACGAGGCTGGGCGTCTGACGCTGCCGCTGGTGCCGCCTCCCGATGTGCCGAGTGATGGGCTGGAGCTGTGGCGGTACCGGCGGATCGTTGATGGCGCGGCGCACGTCGATGGACGACCGGACGTGAGCCTGATGAATGTGGTGCAGATGGACTTCTGGCGGGCACCGCTGCTTGGCGTGTCATCCGAGGCACGCGAACGGGCGTTGCGGGATGCGCGGGAGCAGTCCAAGTGCTTCCTCTACTGGATGCAGACGGAGGCGCCGCGTCACGACTCCGCGTCGCGGAAGGGGTACCCGGGCCTGCGGCTGAGTGGGGCGTCGCTCGGTTCGGACGATGGCTTTGCGCTCGCGCCGTACATCCGCGAGCCGCGCCGGATGTCGGCGATGACGATGTTGACGGAAGCCCACGTGGGCGCACAGCAGCGACGCGAGCAGGGGGAGACGACCGCCGAGGGCACGGAGTTCGTACGGGGCGGGCAGTTTGCTGACTCGATTGCGATCGGGCATTACCCGATCGATCTGCATCCGAGCTGCTCGGGGCGCAACAGTGTGTATGTCGATGCATGCCCGTATCAGATTCCCCTTCGATCGATCGTGCCCAAGCGGGTTCGCAACGTGGTTGCTTCGGGGAAGTGCCTGGGTGTGAGCCATATTGCCAATGGATGCACGCGTCTGCACCCGGTGGAGTGGGCGGTTGGTGAAGCGGCGGGAACACTGGCAGCGCTGTGTGTGCAGGAGAGTAATGAGCCGCACGCCGTGGTGGAGCATCGGTCCCGCGTTCGTGCGCTGCAGGAGTTGCTGGCGGAGCGTGGCGTGCCGCTGCGGTGGCCGTGGGACGATGGGGAGCAGGAATGGCAGAGCAGGTGACAGAGAAGCGCCGGACATCCGAGGCGACGCGGCAGCCAGTTGCAACGGACGGGTATCGATACGTTGCGGGCCGTTTGACGTGCGGTGGCGTTGATCTCGATGCGATTGCGCAGCGCGTGGGGACGCCGTGCTACGTGTATGACGCAGAGGGTATGCGTGGTCGGTATCACGCACTCGCGCGCGTGCTCGCACCGCTTCGGGGAGAGATCTACTACGCGGTGAAGGCGAATCCGTGTCTCGCCGTTGCGCAGCTGTTCGCGGAGCTTGGCGCAGGAATGGATGTCGTGTCGATGGGCGAGATGGAGCGCGGGTGGCTGGCGGGGGCTCCCATGGAGCGGATGTGCTTCGCGGGCGTCTCGAAGAGCGATGCGTGGCTGCGTGCGGCGCTGGACGGCTCGCAGAGCCCGCTCGTCGGAAGTGCGCTGGTGCCCGGCGGTCGGCCTATCGAGGAGCGCGGACCGATCGGGATCATCAATGCGGAGTCGGAGAGTGAGATCGAGCGTCTGGATGCGATCGCGCACGAGCTGGGCGTGGTGGCGGACTACACGATCCGGTTGAGCCCGGGAGTGACGGCGGGTGCAAACGACAAGGTGCGTGTCGGCGCGAAGGCGACGAAGTTTGGTCAGCCGCCGGAGGACCTGTTCGCGATGGTCGAGCGATGCCGCCATCTGCGTTCCGTGCGTTTTCGCGGGCTGCACATGCACATCGGGTCGCAGATCGATGATCTCAGCCGGTTCGATGCGGCTTTGGCGGTCTTGACCGCCCTGGCCGATCGGCTGCGCGATGCCGGACACCGGGTGGATGTGTTGAATGTCGGCGCGGGTGTCGCAGTGTCGTACGTCGGTGAGACATCACCCAGCGACGAGGACTACGGCGAGATCCTGCGCACGCATCTGGAACGGTTCGCGAAGGATGGATGTCGCACCATCGTCGAACCCGGGCGCGAGCTCGTGGGGCAGGCGGGCGTGATGTTGACGCGCGTGTGCCACGTGAAGCATGCGGGTGGGCGCGAGATCGTCACCACGGATGCCGGGCTGAATGCTCTGGTGCGTCCTGCGATGTACGGCGCGCAGCACACGGTCTGGCCGGTCGCCTGTGCCCCGGAGCACGGGCTGGATCCGATTGCACCGCCGATGTCCGCGGCGGCGCTGCCGACGATGGACGTTGTTGGTCCGGTGTGTGAGTCGAGCGATGTGTTCGCGCGTGATTGGCCGATGCCTCGAGTCCAGCGCGGCGATGTCCTCGCGGTCTTCACCGCGGGGGCGTATGGCATGTCGATGGCGATGAGCTTCAACGATCTGCCGCTGCCTGCGGAGGTGTTGGTCGATGCGCCAGGCGCGAGCGTTGTGCGAGAGCATCAGACGTTCGACGCGCTGCTTGGTCCGACGGTGGGTGGTCTGTCGGGCGGGAGGCGGATCGACCTGTCGTGACCGTCGCACCCGCCGAGCCAGCCGCGTCCCGCCGACTCGATTCGCTCGATGCGTTTCGCGGCTTCGTGATTGCAGGCATGCTGCTGGTCAATGCCACGTGGGGTGAGTCGGCGTGGGGCGAGGGTATCGGGCACTGGCTGGCGATGCAGCTTGCGCATGTGCCGTGGAACGCTCCGGCACAAGGTGCGACGTTCACCGATCTGGTCTTTCCGTGGTTCCTTTTCATTATGGGCGCTGCAGTCCCGCTGTCGCGGCGGCGTGGGCGTGGTCGCGATGCCGGCCCGGTGCGCGTCGTTCTTACGGCGCTGCGGCGTGGTCTGGTGCTGTATCTGCTGGGTGTCCTGCTGACGCATGCCAGTGGGTGGACGACGCGACCGATGGCATGGACGGATCTGCTGAGTTGGAACATCTTGCAGCTGATTGCCGCCGCGTACGTCGTCACGATGATCGTGTCGCTGCTGCCGCGCTGGATGTGGTGGATGTTCGTGGTCGTCGTGCTTCTGGCCAAGCTGGTGCTCATGGTCGGGCTGGATGCCGAGTGGCTGCGCAGCACGCTTGCATCCGGAAGTGCACCGCTGGAGCCTCGCCAGCCGGAGAGCCCTCTCGGTCAGAGAACCTTCACGCACTTCGATGACGTGAAACGGTTGCTGGCGCGTGAACACATCGCGCCGGAGACGCTCGCGGCCTCGCTCAACCGCTATGCGGCCGGGTGGTTCGGCATGGCGCAGCAGTGGCTGCCCGCCGCCGCGATCGCGATGCTCGGTGCGCTGAGCGTTGACAGGCTGTTGCGCGAGGACATCAGCCGGAGTCGGCGGGCGGCACAGGTAGCCACGTTCGGTGTCGTGCTGACGCTCGTCGGAATGGTCCTGCAGTGGGGATACGTGCCGTCCGGTGGTGGGCTGCTGGGTCCGCTGACGACGCCGCTGAGCAAGTGGTTCTTCAGCACGCCGTATTGCCTCGTCGCTGCCGGGACGGGTGCGATGCTGCTGGCACTGTTTTTCTGGGTGATCGATGTTCGCGGCTTCTCGCGGTGCGCGGAGCCGTGGCGGACCTATGGCGTCAATGCCCTGGCGCTGTACGTCGGAGCGGAGTTGGTGTGGAAGCTGGCGCTCTCGACGTGGCAGATGCCGCTGCCGAAGGAGGGAGCGGCCACCGTGCCGGGCGCGGTCAATGCGTGGGTTGCCACGATGCTGCCGGAGGGCGCATGGGGTGGGTTCGCAGGATTGAGTTTCGCGGCGCTGTGGCTTGCCGCATGGTGGCTGGTGTGTCGAGCACTGGATCGGCGGAAGCTGTATCTGCGGGTCTAGCGCATGAGCTCTTTGGCGCCATCGACGACGCGATCCCAATCAAAGGCGGGGCCAGGATCGATCTTCTGTGTCGTCAGATGGAAGTGTCCGATCAGCCCGCCGTAGGACTGCCACTGCTCATCGGGCATGACGGTGGTGAGTACCGTTCCTTCATCATTGCGCGGGTAGTCGCAGCGAATGCGTGGCAGCACGGTGCAGAGCGTCGCGGTCAGCCGGATGAGCGAGTCGTACTGCTCGGGCGTGAGATCGTACTGCTCGTACGTCGTGCCATGGATCTCACCGGAAATGGGTACGCCGCCGCTGGGATAGCCGACGAAATCGGGCGTGCGCACGCCGCCATCGCCCATGGAGGAGGGAAGGGTGATGCGGGTGCGACCATCGGCATCGGGGCCGTACCACCGCTCGAGCGTCTCGGGCTCATCGGGTGAATAGGCGCCGATGTTGGCGATCTCGATTCCAACGGAGCGCGTGTTGGCCTGCGATGCGTGCCATGCCCGCTCCTTGACATCCAGGGTCTGGTAGATCGTGCCGTCGATGTCGAGCATGAAGTGGACGGAGAGACCACGATGATCGTGCAGGACGTCGAAGCAGCGCTGACTCGTGCCACAGACGTCGTAGTGGATGACGAACTGATCAACCTCACGCTGCAGAAGCTCGAGGGGCCAGCCGCCGCCGCGGACGAGTTCGCGCTCCTCTTCGGACAGGCCGGCCTGCCGCATGTTGTAGCGCTGCGGCCCGTTGAGCGCACGGAAGTTGGGGTCATACCGGCGCTCGTCGAACGGCTCGAAGCGATACTCGGTTCGGTACGCGTCGTACCCGCCGGGGTCGGTCCAGAGCACGACCACCGGTGCGCCGGTTCGGTACGCCTGTCCGGCGATGATGATCTCGTCGCCATGCCGCTGCAGCGGCGTGCCCGGAGCGACACTCGGCGAGACAGCGGCGCATCCTCCAAGGGCAGCGATGATGAGCATCGGAACGATCGCAGCGAGTCTGGCGGGAGGTGCAGGGCGTTTGCTGGTGCACATGGCAAGATTATAGAATCATTCGCATGACTGTGGAGATCATTGATATGCGACCGGTTTCCAGGCGCGTGGCGCTTGGGGCCATGCTGGGGGCGGCGGCGTCGGTGGGGGGATGTGCGTCCTTCTCGGCTTCGCGGATGCGCAGGCTGGGCGCGCCGAGTCTGCCGCGGGAGTTTCGTGCCGCTTGGGTTGCGACGGTGGACAACATCGACTGGCCCAGCGAGCCGGGGCTGTCGGAGTGGGAGCAGCGCCGGGAGATTGAGCGCATTCTCGACGTCGCTGCAGCGGCCCATCTCAACGCGATCTTTCTTCAGGTTCGGCCGACGGCCGATGCGCTGTATCCATCGCGCACGGAGCCATGGAGCGCGTTCCTCTCGGGAGCGCAGGGTGAAGGGCCGTCATACGACCCCCTCCGCGTCTGGATCGACGGTGCGCATGCGCGCGGCATCGATCTGCACGCATGGGTCAATCCCTTCCGCGCGCGTCATGTTGTCAGCATTGGCCCAGACGTCGCACAGCATGTTGTGATTCGCAGGCCGGATCTGGTGCGCAGCTACGGGCCCTACCTCTGGCTCGATCCGGGTGAGCCAGAGGCGCGTGACCTGGCCCTGCGTGTGACGGGTGAACTGCTCGGGCGCTATGACATCGACGGCGTTCACATGGACGACTACTTCTATCCGTATCCGCGTGACGATGCGCAGTTCCCCGACGACGCGTCCTACCAGCGCTTCCGGCGCGGCGGTGGCCAGTTGGATCGTTCGTCGTGGCGACGTCAGAACATTGATATGTTCGTGCAGGCGATGTACGAGTTGACGCATGCGGCTCGACGCGGTGCGGTCTTCACCATCAGCCCCTTCGGCATCTGGCGTCCGGAGCATCCGCCCGGCATCCGTGGTTTCGATGCATTCGAAGGCCTGGCGGCGGACAGTCGTCGATGGCTGGCCGAGGGCTGGTGTGACGCGCTGCTGCCGCAGCTGTACTGGAAGATCTCGTCGGAGGGACAGCCATTCGTGCCGCTGCTGGAGTGGTGGCTGTCGCAGCGTGGTCGAGCGGCGCGGCATGTCTGGCCTGGGCTGTATCTCACGCGCATCAAGCCGGAGGGTGATGACAGTCCGAGTTGGGAGGCACCCGAGATCGTCGCGCAGATCGAGGAGACGCGGACCCGCGTGGCGCAGCCGGGGTACGCGCTGTTCAGCATGGTTGGACTGCTGCAGAATCGTCGCGGCGTGACAGATCAGCTCAAGGAGCGTGTGCTCCAGGCGCCGGCGCTTGCACCGGTCAGCCCGTGGGCCGGCGGGCGGGCACCGGGCACGCCGCACGTCCGTCGCCTGCATGACGGTCGCATCTGGTGTGCGCACGAGGGCCGACAGCTTGCGGTTCGATCACAGCGAGCCGATGGCTCGTGGGCCACGGTGATTCGTCCATCGAGTGGCGGAGATCTGGTGACGGCACGCGGTGGGCGCCGCGTGATCATCAATGCCGTGGGGTTGAATGGCCTGACCAGTGACGATGTGGTGATCAGCCAGAGCGGCGACCAATGATCGTGCGAAGCTGATAGGGGCGGAGTTCCAGGGTGATCGATCCATCGTCATTGCCGACGAGCGGGCCAAGATCATCCTCCAGTGCGTTGCTCTCACACCACGCAGTGACCGGGGCACCCGGCTGGAGTGTGATGGAGGCATGCGCGCCGTGTGCCTCGTACATGCGGACCACGATGTCATCGGTGTCCTGAGCCCGCTTGACGGTATCGACGATCGCCCCACCCTCGCGCTCGCGCAGCAGGATGGGAGGCTGGAAATCGGTGATGCCCGGCACATCGAGAAGCGGCCGATTCCGGCGGATTGCCTCATCAACCACACCTGCGCTGCGCCAGCAGCCAGCGTGGGGCATGAGTGAGAGAGAGAACGCGTGCAGCCCGATGTCCGCGGTGGGGTCCGGGTCGGTCGTGCCGCGGAGCAGGGTGACCGACATGTGCCGGCCGTGCGCGCTGCAGCCGTACTTCGCATCGTTGATGATCGCGAGGCCCGCATCGGGTGCAGCGAGGTCGGCCCATCGCTGCGCGGGCACCTCATACTGTGCGATCTCGACGGTGTTGTTCATCGTCGTCGGTCGCTCAATGGCGCCGTACTGAATCTCGTAGCTCGCGCGCGGGCGGGTGAAGTTGCTCGACGCGAGCATGCGCAGGCAGCGACGGCGCTCTCGCCAATCGATGCTGTGATGCAGTTCGAGCGACTTCGCGTCGGCATCGAGTCGGACGCGGATGGACATGGTGCTCTCGTGACCGAAACTTCGCTCGATGCGCAGTTCGCAGCGTGCGTTGTGTTCCAATGTCACGCTGATCCGTGCATCGGTGTTGATTGCGCCTGCGGTCTCCAGTGCCTGCGGATCGATGTCCCACGCTTCCCACATGGTTGGCTGATCGTCGAGCAGCACCCAGCGCACACCGCCGTCACCGAGCACATTGCGGCCATCTTCGCATGTCGTGAGCGACGTGATGTGTCCCGATGCGCTGATCTCGGCCTGCAAGAAGCCGTTGCCGAGTCGATATCCACCAGAGGGAAGAGCCCGCATCGTCACGGGCACGGCGGCACCAGTCTTCGATGCGGATGAGAAGGGATCGCTCTGCACGACCATGAGCGCGTCACCCTGCTCGACGACATCCGTCCGGCGCACGGACGTGGTGTTCAGCCACCCGTGCTCGCCTGCATCCGCTGGACCAAGCCAGCCCTCCAGCGTCTCGACGCACAGTTTGGACGCATCGCGCTGCACAGCCTCGAGGTCACGTGTGGTGAGTTCGTACACCTCGGTGATCGATGTTCCGGGCAGGTCGTCGTGGAACTGGTGGAGGCAGACGGTGCGCCACAGGTCATCAATCCGTGGGCGCTCGGGCAGCTGTGATGCATCGGCAAGCAGTGCACCGATGACGATGAAGTCGAGATCCTGCAGCAGTGCCTCACAGCGACGATTGGCAGCCTTGACGGCGGCGTGTGTCGTCAGCGTCCCGCGATGCAGCTCGAAGTAGAGCTCACCATCGATGACCGGGATGCTGTCGATCGTGGACTCGAGTGCCTCGAAGAAGGCCTCCGGTGATCGCGGCGTGCATCGCGGGACACCCTGGAGATCGCGCAGCCGCGTCATCGACTCGAGCATGTCGGTCGTCGCGCCGCCACCGCCGTCGCCATGCCCGAAGAGGTAGATGGCGTGGTGACTGCGGTCGGCGTCCTTGTAGTTCGCGGTGTGATAGCGGAGCTCCTCGACGGTAAAGCTGCCGTTGTACGTGTCGGCGGGCGGGAAGTGTGTGAGGACGTCACTGCCGTCGATGCCGCGCCACAGGAAAGTGTGATGCAGGGGGGGATTGAAGGCGTTCCAGGAGAGCTTCTGCGTGAGGAAGCGCTGGATGCCGCCGTGACGCATGATCTGCGGCAGTTGCCCGGGATACCCGAAGACGTCCGGATTCCAGAAGATGTCGGAGCGAGCGCCGAAGTGCTGCTCGAAGAAGCGCTGTCCATAGAGGAACTGGCGGCAGAGCGATTCGCCGGAGGGCACGTTGCAGTCGGGCTCGACCCATGTGCCGCCGACCGGCGCCCACCCGCCACGTGCAGCCTGATTGCGCATGCGCTGGAACAGTCCGGGGTGCGACTGGCGGATGACGTCGTACTGATAGGCCTGCGAGCAGGCGAAGATCAGGTCCGGATAGCGCTCCATGAGCCCGACCGCGTTGCTGAAGGTGCGCACGCATTTGCGGTGCGTTTCCTCGAGTGGCCAGAGCCATACCGTATCGATGTGGGCGTGGGCAACGACGGATGCCTCATGTGCGCATGTTCCGTTGTGCGACGCGAGCAGTTCGGTGAGGATGCGTCGTGCGGGTTGCCAGGTCCTGCGATCCGTCGGGTCGAGCTGGTTCGCAAATCGGTTGAGCTCGCCGAGCAGTCGGCCGGCCCATGCGGGGTCGATGCCGGGCCGGTTCATCGTCGTTTTGTTGATGAAGGCACGGCTGCGCTGTTCCGGCTCGTGCTCATCGCACAGCTGTGCCAGCACGCGATAGTCATGCCAGAGATCCCATGCCTCTTGATCAACGCGAACGAGTTCACACCGGCGCAGCTCGAAGCGTTGACGCAACGGAGCATCGGCACCGCGCGGGAGCCCATAGTCATGGTTGCAGGCCATCTCGACGAGCAGATGCCAGGCACCGCCATCCATCGCAGTCGGTGGAAGGCGGAGGTAGGGACGGGGCGGATGATCGACGCCCGCGTCATTGCATGCGCCGATGGGCATGTCGTCCAGCCAGACTGTCGCTTCGGACTCGCTGTCCCACGCGAGCTCCACGGGCGACCCCGCCCAGTGCGCCGGCGCCGCGCCCGTGATGCGAAACCAGTAGGTTGACCACCTGCCCTCGAACAGATCGCCAGGCACTGCAGGCGCAAACACCAACTGCGGCGCCTCCGCGACGGGAATTCGATCCGTGGGGCCCGCGACCTCGATCGACTGCATGGGGACGGCATCGGGTCGGGCGAGCGCGGCGAGGGTGTGCTCCAGCTGCGCGAGTCGGCGTCGGGTGTAGGCGGGATAGCGCCCGAAGAAGCCACTTCCAGACTCTGACGGGATTCCCGGTTCGCCGGATCGTGCGTGTGGATCGTGTGGGTGTGGAGCGTTCATGGTGTCGTCGAGTGATTCCGAGATTGTCAGGCAGTGGGAGCGTACCGCTGTGTCACATGTGGGTCATGCCTCGAGCCAGGACGCAAAGTCCGGATCGCGGTAGACCTCGTTCCAGCACGCGTGCTCGGCCTCGGGGAAGATGGTGAGGGTGACGTTCGCCGCGGCATCCTGCAGGCGGCTTGCCATCATGGTGGATTCACCCGCGGGGATTTTCGGGTCGCGGGCTCCATGAAAGATTCGAACTCGCTTCGACGCCGCGGCCGCGACGAGCCGATCTGTCGTCGGCCCCGCGCCGACCGGCTCGCCGTAGCGTCGTTGCGACGCGCTGAATCGCGGCTCGGCGTAGCCGCAGATCGGAGCGAGGACGTCGAACATGCCGGGGAGTGCCTCGTTGAGGGTCCAGACACCGTGTCCGCCCTGCGAATACCCGGTCAGTGAGCGTGTCCCTGCCGCGACCCGGTGCTCGTCGTTGACTTCATCCAGAATCGCCGTGATGTCGGTGAGACACGTTTCCCACTCAGCATCGGGGTCGAGCTTCTGCGGCAGCACGACGATCGAGTGATACAGCGCGGTGTCTTCTGTCAGGAATGGCCCGATGCCCTGATGCAGGTGCGCGGCGCCGTCGTCGCCGCACTCACCGCGGCCGTGCAGGAAGAGCGTGAAACCAGTCCGCGCATCGATAATGGGCGGAAGCCGCAGCACGTAGGTGGAGCATCCCTGCGAGCGCGGGCATGGTCGCTGGAGCAGTTGGACGGTGGTCATCGCAGGATTCTCCGCGAGGTCGGCATTGCTCCACCGTATCGACTCGACGGGACGCTGCCGGTTTGCCGGGGGCACCGCCGGCAGGGTAGAAGAGGCGGTGATGTCCACAGCACTCGTTCTGCTTGATGAACCCGACCTGTCGGCGCTTGCATGGGCGGCCCGGATCGCGAGTCGGCTGGGTGGCCCCTTGGTCGTGATCCATCCGTCCGAGCAGGGCTCCTATCGCTTCCGAGCCGTCTCCGGATCGGGTGATGATGTCCCGGATCTGGCCATTCGCGCGACTGAGCTGCTGCCCGATGCCGGGGCGGGTGATGGGCGGGTCTACGTCTGCCGTGGCCCGGACACGCGGCGGACGGTGCTGCACGCGATGCACGACCTCGAGGTCAAGCGGCTCGTGGTTCGGACGAGCATCGGTGATCGTGGCGAGAACGCGCTGGTGCGCTCGATCGTGCGAGCGGCGCCGGCCGACGTGATCATGATCGATCCGGGTGAGATGGGAGACCGGCTGCCGGAGCGGGTCATCGTGCCCCAGACCGATGGCGGGGCGGCATTCGCGCTTCGCCTGGCGGTTCGGGTGCTCGGGGATGCGTCGTGTCCGGTGGTGGCGGTACCCGATCCGGATCGCCTCGGTCGATCTCGGCGCGTGGTCAGCCGTGTGCAGGCGTCGATGCCGGCAGGTCTGCGCGATGCGTTGGAGGAGGGGCCCGAGGCGACCTCGTTGGAGGAGGGCATCGCGTCGAGTGTTGCGCCGGGTGATCTCGTGCTCTTTGATGCCGAGCATTCGCGACGCGTGTCCAAGCTGCTGGGTGGTATCAAGCAGCTGCGGAAGGAGAAGGCGGACGTTCCCTTCACGGTTGCGCTGACGCGCTCGGCGGATGCAGCCGGCCCCGGTCGTCTTGAGCGAGCGATGGAGCGCACCCGCCTGTATGCCCCGCAGCTGTCGCGCGAGGAGCGAAAGGAACTGTACACACGGCTTGAGGCGGGTGGTCGCGTCTCTACGGACTTCGTGATGATGCTGATGCTCAGCGCGGCGATCGCATCGTTGGGGCTGATTCAGTCCTCGGCAGCGGTGGTGATTGGAGCGATGCTCGTTGCGCCGCTGATGACGCCGCTGGTCGCCATGGGGATGGCCATTGTGCAGGGCAACATGGCGATGTTCCGCGAGTCGCGGCGGGCGATGCTGATTGGGACTGTCGGAGCTCTGGCGGTGTCGGTGGCGATCGGTCTGTTGTCGCCGTGGAGTGAGCTCTCGGCCGAGGTGTCCGCCCGAGGCACGCCCAACCCGTTCGATCTCGCCATTGCGTTCTTCTCCGGGATCGCTGCGGCGTACGCGATGGCTCGACCGGGTCTGGCTGGCACACTCGTCGGCGTGGCGATCGCCGTCGCGCTGGTGCCGCCGCTGGCGGGCGTTGGCATCGCCCTGTCGAAGTGGAATCTCGAGGTCGTATACGGCGCGTCGGTGCTGTTCATCACGAACCTGCTCGCGATCACGATCGGCGCGGCGCTGGTCTTCCGCTTCTTCGGCGTGCGGGTGTTGGGGGGTGAAGCGACGATGCCGCGGTGGGCCCGCATCACGATTGCGCTGATCATGGCAGGTGTCGCCCTGACACTGGCACCATTGACGATGAACCTCGGTTCTCAGACGCAGATGGGCGTCGATCGCGAGTACTCACGTCCGTTGAACGTGGACCTTCGTGATGCGATCCGGGCGCGGGTTGCCGAGGAGGCCGGCGTTGACATCGTCTTCATGGCCCATTCGGAGATCGAGGGTGGTTTCGGCGTCGTCGTGGCACTGCTCTGTGAACGCGGTGTGACGTCGAATCTCCGTGACGACATTCGTGAGATGGTCCGCCAGGATGTTGGCGATGAAATGGAGATCCGCGTGTTGCTGATGCAGGCGGGTGCCGTGACCGAGTGAGAGCGCAACCGGGAGGCGCCGCCGCGCCTTTGCCATCGATGAGGGATCTTCGCAGACCAGAGGATGACCGATGCCCAAGCTGACCATTGTTGCGAACATTCGTGCCAAGCCTGACCAGATCGATCTCGTGCGATCGGAGCTGCTCAGGCTGATTCCGCCGACACTGGCGGAGCCGGGGTGTCTGCAGTACGACCTGCATCAAGACAACGATGATCCGGCGTTCTTCATGTTCTACGAGAACTGGGAGTCACGCGAGCTGTGGCAGACGCACATGCAGTCCGCGCACATCGAGGCGTACAAGAGT
>JBCBTA010000004.1:0-23986 GCA_039818905.1 Planctomycetota bacterium | reverse complement strand
GTGATTCAGTGCATGACCTGAACGGAACGCAACGATGCGCCCATGAATCGGACGGCCGACCAGCGAGAGGTCACCAAGCAGATCGAGCAGCTTGTGGCGCACCGGCTCGTTGTCGAATCGGTACGCATTCTCAATCGGCCCCGATTCGCCGATGACAAGCATGTCCCGCGGCGTGAGATGACGGAACAGACCCATCTGCTGTGCCGCTCGCGCTTCCGCTTCCGTCGAGAACGTGCGCGCAGGAGCGATGCGCTCAAGGAATGTGCCGTCATCGAGGGCAAAGCTGTCCGCCTGGCGCTGGACAGGTGATCCCTCGCCGTAGTCGAGCTGATACAGCAGCTCCAGCGTCGCCGCCTCATTCGGCAGCGCAGCGATCGTTGCATCACCATCGCGCACCGTCACCGGCTGCTCGATGACGATCGGTTCGCGCGACGCATCCTGATCCACGATGCCCGCCGCCTCGATCGCTTCGACGAACAGACCCGCCGAGCCATCCCCTGCCGGAAGCTCGGGGCCGTCCAACTCAACCACCGCGTTGTCGATGCGGAGCCCGGCCAGCGCGCCGAGGCAGTGCTCCACCGTCTCGACGCATGCGTCATCGTTGCGCAGCACCGTTCGACGCGGAGCCTCCACAACGGATTCCACACTCGCGGCGATCTCGGGACGACCCGGAAGATCGGTGCGTCGGAAGACGACGCCTGTTCCGGCGTCGGCCGGCTGCAGCGTGGCATTGACCTCCGCCGCGGTAAACAGACCTCGGCCCGAAACGTGTGCGGGCTGCCGCAACGTCCGCTGCTGCTCGTCGCCCAGTACCGGTGCCGTCATCGCACCTGACCTTCCGACTGTTCGCGTTCGGCCACCATCTCCCGAAGTGGTTTGATGATCTCCATGAGCTGGCGTTCCATGCGAAGTCGCCGGGCCCAGCTGCGGTGCGGCTCGGCGGGGAAGCCGGCCCACGTCTCTCCGGGGGGCACGTTGTGCATCACGCCGCCGTACGCCGCGATGGTCGCGCCATCACCGACGGTGAGGTTGTCGGCGACGCCCGCGCCGCCGGCGAAGGTCACGCCGTCACCGATACTCGTCGATCCTGCGAGTCGGGCGCAGCCGCAGATGATGCAGCAGCGGCCGATCGTGCAGTTGTGTCCGATCTGGACGAGATTGTCCAGCTTGGTGCCGTCTCCGATGCGCGTCGCACCGAGCTTGCCGCGATCCACACAGGAGTTCGCACCGATCTCGACGGCGTCGCCGATCACGACGTTGCCGACGTGCGGAATCTTGATGACGCCCGGGCCATCCGGCGACGGGCGATAGCCGAACCCGTCGGCGCCGATGACGACGCTCGAATGCAGGATCACACCGTTGCCGAGCACGCAGCCGTCGTAGACGACCACGTTGGGGAACAGCTCGCACTGCGCCCCAATCTCGACACCTGCGCCGAGGCGCACGCCGGGATGGATGACGGTACCGGGTCCGATCTTCGTGCCCGGACCAATCGTCGCGAATGCGCCAACCGTGACGCCGTCGCTCAGCTCGGCGGAAGGATCGACATCGCTCTTGGCGTGCACGTCCGTCGGTCGGTGCGGCTGACGCTGGGCCTGCTCGAGCAGCAGGATCAGGGCCTGGTCGGCATCGTCCACCACCAGCACCGCGCGGCCGTCCGGCGGCTGCCGCATCGCCTCCGCGTCGGGCGTGTGAAAGACCTCGCGCGTCACCAGCGTCGCGCCCGCGCGGCTGGACGTCCACGTCCGCGCATACGCGGCCGTGCGCACGAAGGAGAGCGAGGTGGGACCCGCCGTGGGAAGCGGACCAAAGTCATCGAGGCGCAGATCGCCGGGGCCGTGCAAGTCGGCTCCCAAGAATGCGGCGATCTCCCCCGTCGTCAGCGAGGGGCCGTGGTTCATTGTTCCTGGCTGGCCTTGAACTGGTTGTTCATGAAGTTGATCATCGCGTCGGTGATGTCCACGGTGTCCGCCGCGAACACGACGCGCCGACTGGCGAGTGCGATGCGCAGCTCGGCCATCGGCAGATCATCGGTGATCTCGATGCTGGAGTCGTCGGCCACCACGAGGTCGTAGCCCTCCTGCGTGGCATACTCCTCAGCCGCCTCGATCAGACGATCGAACATCTGCACCTGCAGTTTCACGAACTGCTTGGCGATGAGCGCCTGTGCGAGCTTCTGCTCGTCGCGAATCTGCAGCTCCGTCCGGAACTGCTCGATCTGCTTGGCCTGGTAGTTGGGATCGTCCGGACTCATGACGCTCAGCTCGTTGTCGAGCGTCTCCAGCCGATCGCGCAGCTCCAGTCCGTGCCGCATGACCTCATCCTGGAAGGCCTGGAATTCCTCTTCCTGCATCTGCGTCTCGTCCAGCGCGTTCAGGGCGCGGCCAAGATCGACCAGTGCCACGCTCGTCGGACTCGCGTTCTGCAACGCCGCCGCGGCGACCATCACCAGTCCCGCCGCCGCCAGCACGCCCAACAGAATTCGCTTCCGGGTGTTCCGCATGTCGTTGCTCCGTCAGGCCCCCTGTGACGGGACGCGACGATGGCGCCCGGCCACCAGGCCGATCTCCCCCACTATAGCGAAGTTAGCGGACGCAAATCTGCGGGATTCCCCGTCAGAAGGGCACATCCACCGAGAAGGAGAACAGGCGGGTGTCGTCTGTCTCCTCCTTCAGGATCGGGAAACCGAAGTCGAACGCCAGCGGGGCCTGCCCGAACTGCGGCAGATACAGCCGGGCACCGAAGCCCACGGACACGCGGTACGGCGAGAACTCGATCTTCTCGGCGAGGATGCCGCTGTCAACGAAGACCACGCCGGAGAACAGGTCGCCCCAGATGGGCTGCTCGACCTCGGCACCGGCGAAGAACAGGAAGTCGCCGCCGACCTTCTCGTTGCCGGGCTGTCCCGTGTCGTTGCGGATGCCGACAGGTCCGATGCCGCGGAAGTCGAAGCCTCGGAAGGACCGGCCGCCCAGGAAGAAGCGCTCGAAGATCGGCGATTCGTCCTCCTGCGGGATCCAGCCACCTCGCAGATCGAGCTTCAGGACCGTCGGGCGATCGAAGTCATCGCGGCCGACCGTCAGGAACGCGCTGTGGTCCACCTGGAGCCGGGTGAACTGGTAGTCGCCACCGAGGGCGCCGTACTGCTCCACGACGATGTCCGTCACCGTGCCGCGAGTCGGACGCAGAGCGCTGTCCACGGTGGCGCGGCGAAGATCGAACCCGAGCGCGGTCAGTGCGTTCTGACCCTGCACCTCGAAGAGATCTTCCGGCGAGCTGGGCCGGATGTTGGAGATGTCAACAGACTCGGCCCGCACGCGAACGGATCCGCTCCATCGCGTGCCGAAGTTCCGGGTCAGCCGCACGTTGCCGCCGAAGCGCTCCTCGTCGTAGTCATCGAAGTCGCGCTGTCGGAAGAAGACCGTGCCACCGAGTGCGTACTCCGACTCCAGGAAGGAGGGCTCGGTCAGTCCGATGGAGTACGTCGAGACGTCCACACCAGGCGCGAGCACCAGCGAGAAGTTCTGCCCGGCGCCGCGGAAGGCGCGGCCTTTGAACAGCTCATCGAATGAGTCGGGCACGTCCGCGACATCGAAGTTGCGCTGCGTCAGGCTGATCTGACCGACCACGCCGGCGTCGGAGTCGATGGCGGCGCCGAAGGCCAGCGAACCGGTGTTGGTCTCCTGCACTTCGATCAGGACGTCGCGGTACCCAGGATTCTCCGGATTCTCCGGCTGCACCGTGACGCGGGGCGGGCGCCCGCCCCGCAGCGGACTGCGCTCGAAGAGGCCGCTCTCGGCCAGCCTGCGCTCCGTCTCGGAGATCTCCGTCGCGTCGAGCCAGTGACCGGGGCGGATGTCCGTCTCGCGCCGGATGATCTTGTGCTTGGTCAGCTGGTTGCCGATGATCGACACCAGCCCGGTGCGGAACCGGTCGCCTTCGAGGATCTGTATCACCAGATCCACCTCGCTGGTCTCCCAGGTGATCAGTGGGCGCGTTCCGGTCCGCACATCGACGTATCCGAGCTTCTGATACGCCTCCTCGATCGTCCTCGTGGCGGCATCGACGCTGGTGCGCCGGTACTCCGCCCCCGGCTTGAAGGCGATGAGCCCGCGCAGCTGCTTTGGGGAGAAGACCCTCAGCTCACCGCCGCTGGCGACGGAGCCCTCGATCAGGATGCTCCGCAGCGTGTACAGCGGGCCCTCCTCAATAAGGAAGGTGACGATGGCTTCCTTGCCGTTGGGGCTGATCTGGATGCGCCGGTCGGCCCGGACATCGAGGAAGCCGCGGTCCTGATAGAAGTCGATCAGCGTGCTGATGTCGCGATCGAGCACCTCGCTGTCGAGCGGTGCGTTGAAAAAGAGCACGCGCTTCTTCGTCTCGATCACCGGACGAAGCTGCTTGGCCTGAATGGAGTCATTGCCGCGGAACCGGATCGCCGTGACCTGCGTCCGCTCGCCCTCGCGGATGCGGAAGATGATGGTCTGGTCGGTATCGAGCTCGGTGTTGTCGATCGTGACCTCGACGGAGAAGAAGCCCTTCTCGCGATACGCAGCCTCGATGGCGCGCTTCGTCTGACGAATGCGAAAGTCATCGATGGGCACGCCGGAGATAAAGCCCGTGCGCGACACCGCTTCGGCGATGTCGTCGTCGTTGAGCTCCTTGTTGCCGACCCACGCGATGTCGCGAACGATTGGCGCCTCCTGCAGCTCGAAGATCACAACGACCGAACGATCCGCAGCCTGCTCTGCAACAGCCTCCACCTTGTTGAACTCGCCGAGCCGTTCCAGCCGACGTAGGTCAGCACGGACCGTGTCCCACGACAGGGGACGGCCCACACCGGTGCGGATGTTGTTCTCGACGAAGCGTCTCGAGACGCGGTCGAGACCGGTGATCCGGACTTCGGTGACCAATCGACCCTCGTAGCGGTTGTCGTCCCGCAGCGCGCTGGACGACGTTCCATCCTGCGCCCACACGTGCCGGGACACGCACGGTGCCACCACGCCGATGACGGCGACAGCGAGACACACACGGTGAGCCAGATGACGGGGCAGCACGATCGATGGACGATACTTGGGGCCACTACCGCTCACAACCAAGCGACACTCCACCGACCAACCCGTTGCGCTCCACGGCGTATCCACACCACCGCTCGATCATTGCCCACGGCGCCTGCCGGGCGTAGGTTTGGCACGTCGCGCACACGCGCGAACGGATCACCCAGACACGAAGGCCCGGGGAATGGCACAAGCCACCTGCCCACCCGGTCGGCGTGTTCAGGACGAGACGCCGACCGGGCATTTTTCGTACGCCGGGGCTCAACGCAATGACGCGACTGGTGACCCACATTCGGAGAACGGCGCTTGTTGCCGTCGGCATCGCCTCGATGTCCGCAGCCATCGTGCTCCAGTTCTCCGCCGCCAGCTCCATCAGCATCGCCACCGCCGACACCACGCAGCTCATGGCCATGCTCGGCCTGCTCGTGCTGCCAGCAGTCACGCTCGCCCTGTTGATGCTCAATCGCAGGCTGGTGCCCGCCCGGCGCTCCGCCAGGCACTGACTCAGCCGTCGCCCGGCTCGACCCGCACCGGCAGACGCACCGTATCCCGGCGCACCCATTGATCGTGGGGCGTCGCCCACCACAGCACATCCTCGAACGACAGCACCGGCCGCGGCGGGGCGCCATTCTGTGGCTCTGTCGCCTCCACCAGCTCCACGGACGCACCGGACATCATGCGCAGCTCGTCCAGCGCACCCTCGAGAGCCGCACGCAGCGCCTCTCGATCGCCGTGGGGGTAGGTCAGGGGCAGGGCCCACGTCGAGTCCGTTGCTGTGTCCGCCATGGTGATCAGCGCCGGTTCGGAGACGCCCTGCTCACCCGCTACCGCTCGCGTGGTCGCGGGATCAACGTCGGTCTGCAGCGCAAGGCGACCCTCCAGCAGAAGGTCCACCGCCCGATCGATGTCCATCGGCGCAGCCGCGGCACGCTCTTCGACGCTCCGGAACCACTCTTCGAGCACTGGATCGGGCGTCGCGACGAACGCCTCGCGCACGATGGTCAGGGGCTCGTCCACCGTCGGGCCGGTCACGGGGTCCAGAGCAACCATCCCAGGCAGCATCGGCTCCTCGGGCTGCTCCCACTCCGGCATGATCACGCTGCCCTGCTCGTACATGCGGGTGACCGACTCCTCGGCCTGGGCCACCCTCTCGCGCTGCTGCGATGGACTGGAGACCAACAGCACGACCGCCACGACCCCGCTGACGAGCAGCAGGAATGTCGCCGCGATGGCAAACGGAATGATGCGCCGGCGGGAACGGTGGCGATCGCCCGAGCGACCCGTGGCCGGGTGCTGCAGCAGTTCGCCTCGCTCCGCGGCGGCCATCGCGCCCTCGACCATGCCCAGCGGCGCCGGCGCGGAGGCACCGAGCCGCTCCATGGCACGCCGATCACGCACCATGCCCTCGACACGGCGCAACAGCTCCTTGTCCGCCGAAAGTGCAGCACGCACCGCTTCGACGCGGTCTGCCGGAAGCCGCCCCTCCACGAGGGCCAGCAGGTCATGCTCGGTGACTGGGTGACTCATGATGCTGTGCGCCGGACGACGACGCTCCACGGATTATTGCTCCGAGGAGCCCAGACGTTCGACCTGCTCCCGCAGCGCGGCACGCGCTCGAAACAGGCGGCTCTTGATCGTCCCGTGCGGCACCTCCAGCAGCGATGCGATCTGGCGATACTCCAGCCCCTGCATGTCCCGCAGGATCAGCAACGCGCGCTGATCGGGCGAAATTCGCTGCAGGGCGACCTGAACCCGTTTCAGGTCCTCGTCGTGTTCGACGCGCCCGGGCGTGGTTCGTTCGCGCTCATCCGCCAGGGAAGCCGCGGCTGTCATTCCGGCTCCCTCCGAACCGCCCGTACCGCCGACTGGAGCGTCCAAACTGGCATGCTTGCGGACCTTGCGCCGGCGGAGCTCCGTCAGACAGACGTTCATCGTCACCCGGATCATCCACGTGCTGAGCTTGGCCCGGCCGTCGAAGCGGTCCAGTCCCTGGATCACTTTCACCATGGCGTCCTGGGTCAGATCCCGGGCCAGATCGGCATCCCCCATCATCCGCAGGCACACGCCGAAGAGGCGATCCTGATACTGCTCCAGCAGCTCGGCCAGGGCGCTCTGATCGCCCGCCAAGAAGGCATGGACGAGGGCCAGCTCACGGGCGTCGGCCGGCGCAAGACCGGCGTCCGGCTCCGCGCTGGGAGCATCGCTGTTCGGCGCGCTGGTCGTCATGGCGTTCGACATGGTCAGGACCGGCCCTCGGAGACAGGGGGCGATACGATGCGATTCGGGGTTCGGATCGATGCGCGCTCCGAATCCGGCCCGAACGCCTCTTTCCCGCAGCCTGCATGATGCCAGATTCTCCATCCCCCCACGATCGCTACGCCTCCCCCCTCGCCGGCCGCTACGCCAGCGCCGAGATGCAGTCGATCTGGAGTGCACGCCGCAAGTTCGAGCTGTGGCGCAAGATCTGGCTTGCCGTCGCCGAGGCCCAGCATGAGATGGGCCTTCCGGTCACCAGGGAGCAGGTGGAGGAGCTGCGGGCCAACCTCGACGTCACCGACGACGACATCGCAGCCGCGGCCAAGTACGAGAAGGAACTCCGCCACGACGTCATGGCCCACGTCCACGCCTGGGGCGACCGCTGCCCAAAGGCAAGGGGCATCATCCATCTCGGGATGACGTCACAGGACATCAACGACAACTGTGAGTTACTGCTGCTGCACCATGCGTGGGACGCGATCCGCCGCCGCACCGAAGCAGCAGTCGTCGCGTGGGGCATGCAGGCCGAGAAGTGGAAAGGCGTACCAACACTCGGCTTTACCCACTACCAGCCCGCACAGCCGACGACTGTCGGTCGCCGCTGCGCACAGTGGGGATTCGATGTCGCATTCGCCGCAGATGAATCTCAGCCAGACCACGCACTGCGTCTGCGGGGTATTCGTGGTGCAACAGGAACGCAGGCCTCCTTCCTCAACCTCCTCGATGGTGATGCCGATGCCGTGACCAGGCTTGATGCACTGGTGCTGTACAAGCTGAGACAGCTCGCTGGCGAGGAAGACCCCGATCAGACTCTGGACGAGTTCCTTGCAGAGACACGTGATGATGTCGAAGGGCTCATTGCCGACACAGATCTTGAGACCGAGGAAGATCGTGATGCGCTGCGCACCACGTTCATGAGCCGGGTGACCCATGAAGGCTATGTCGATGCCGAGTCGTTTCGGCTCACCGGCCAGACATACCCCCGCGTCTTCGATGCGATCCTCGTCGCACGGCTGAGCGCCATCGCCGCCGTCCTCCACAAGATCGCCAACGACATCCGCCTCCTCTGCAACCGCAAGGAGATCGACGAGCCCTTCGCAGACAAGCAGATCGGCTCCTCTGCGATGCCCTACAAGCGCAACCCGATGCGCTGCGAGCGGATCTGCGGCCTGGCGCGTTTCGTCATGAATCTCGTGCCCAACGCTTACGACACCGCCGCGACGCAGTGGCTGGAGCGCACGCTCGACGATTCCTCCAACCGTCGCCTCGTTTTGCCCGAGGCCTTCCTCGCGCTGGACGCCTGCCTGGGCATCATGCACAACGTCGCATCCGGTATCGAAGTCCACGAGGCGACCGTGCGCAAGAACCTCATGGCCGAACTGCCCTTCATGGCGACCGAGAACATCATGATGGAGGCAGTCGGGCTGGGGCGCGATCGGCAGGAAGTCCACGAAGCCATCCGCATGCACAGCCAGGCCGCGGGCGCCCGTGTGAAGAACGAAGGCGCCGACAACGATCTCATCGAGCGCCTGCGGAACGAGCCGCTGCTCGAAGGCGTCGATCTCGACGCACAGCTCGATCCGATGAAGTACGTCGGTCTCAGCGTCGAGCAGACCGAGCGCTTCGTCGCCGAAGTCATCGAACCGCTTCGCGAACAGAACGAAGGCGCCGAAAAAGCCCAGGATCTCGACGTCTGACGCAGCACTTCGGGGGAAGTACATCATGCTTCGACTGCTCGCCTGCCTCGCGCTGGCCGTCTCGATGACAGCGTGCTTGGGCTACAGCCTTGTTCGCAAGACCGAGTCCATTGGCCCGAGGAACGTCGAGGTACTGCGTGTGCAGACCATCGACAACATCGGTGCCGGACAGGGCATCTACCACGACCGTGATGCCGGGCTCATCTATCTCTACGGCGACGCCGATCCGGGCATCGTCCGCGAGTACCGCGTCGAGGGTGACGCGAGGCCGAAGCTCGTCGCGACGGGGCGGAGCATCGCGCTGACGCGCGGCGGGGAGGACATCATCCCGCACCCGACCGGGCTGACGCGGGCCGGTGGGCTGACCTTCATCGGGGACACGGTCCGCCAGCAGGGCGTCATCTGGGCCATCGACTGGGACCGCGCACTCGCCGACGGCACACTCGACAACGCGATCCTCAATCAGGTCGTTGATGACACCGCCTTCAACGGCACGCGGCCGGAGTTCGTCATGTACGACGGGCATGCCTACGTCGCCACCAGCGACTACGGCAACGCGGGCAACGAAGTACGGCTGCTCGATCCGGAGCGCCTGATGACCGCCAGCCGAACCTCCGCCGACGGCGTGATCCTGGCGCGGTATCGCTGCGGTCCGTACGTGCAGACGCTGCACTGGCTGCACGATCAGCAGCAGCTGGTGCTCGTCCAGAATCAGCAGCCCGGACGTTTGTACCGGCTGACCTTCGTGCGCATGCCCGGCGCCGATCCGAATGCCCCCAACGACCTGCGCGTGTACCAACCCCTCGACATCGAAGGCATCGAGGATGAGTTGGAAGGCTTCGCACTGCTCGACGGGGAGAGCGGGCTGGCCATCACCTTCAGCGCGATGCGCGAGGACAATGTCCGCTTCATCCGCCTGTGGTAGCCCAGTGTCCTGAGGCTCAGCGTCCGCCGCGGCGAAGCACGAAATAGCCGGCCAGACCCACCAACGCCATTGGACCGGGCGAGGGCACGCCCGTCGCGCGGAAGGCCCATGCGCCGAAGATCGGCACGAACTGGGAGTTGTTCATCGCCGTTGCGAAGGCGATCGAGCCGGACAAGTCGCTGGAGTCGAAAGCGGGCGAGTACATCAGCCAGGCGTTGCCACCGAATGCCGCCGCGTCAGGGTCAAGGGCGGCGGGGGCGTCGTCGCCAGGATCGGCCATACGCAATGCCGCGGCGATGAAGAAGTCACCGCTCACCGTGACGGGGGACGTCAGCGCGATGTCCACGAACTGCCCGAAACCGGGATCGACGACGGTCGTCGTGATCGATGCGAGAGGCGCACCGGTGATCGCGGCGGGGTTACCCGTCGGATCGTCGTAGACGAGAAGCTCGAGCTCGGCAGAGCCGCCGACGAGTGTGCCGATCTGAAGCGACAGTTTCGTGATCTGCTCGCCGCCGGGAATGGCGGTGAAGGCGTTGCCCCAGATCACGTCGGTGCG
Source organism: Planctomycetota bacterium (assembly GCA_039818905.1). Classification (GTDB taxonomy): domain Bacteria; phylum Planctomycetota; class Phycisphaerae; order Phycisphaerales; family UBA1924; genus JBCBTA01. The sequence continues at coordinate 13,492 of JBCBTA010000004.1, read as the reverse complement.
ATCGAACTGCTCGAAGCTACTCGGCGGACCGACGTTGACGTTGGCAACGCCGTCGTCATAGGCGTACTGCACCATGCCCGACGCCGCGGCGGCCGGAAACAGCGCGCACACACTCCACGCACAAGCCCTGAACTTCCCCACGTGACGCATTTCCTCTCACTCCTCAGCCGGGAACTTCTTCCCAAGCGGCGGGAGTGTAGCGATCACCCGATCCAGAGCAAGCCCCTTGATCCGGTTTCGCGACCACTTCACCGAAGCTACACGCTGGCCTTCCCCCGCGCCAGCGCGAGCACCTGTGAAGCATCCGTCTTCGATGCAGTCGCCTCGACCTCGCCGCGATGCTGCTGGTACAGCGCCTTGCCCCGCTCCACCTCGCGCCCGAACAGGCCCTTGAGGTCCACCGCGCTCAGCGTCCGCCCGCCGGCGTAGTACATCCGACCCACCTGACCGAGGGCCCACGTCGAGGCGAAGCTCATCATGGGGCCGGTCGCCGCCTTCGCGATCGTGCCGGCTGTCTTGCCAAGCATCCGCTTGGCAAGCTTGCCGACCAGATCCCGCGCGACGTTCTCGACGACCTGGCTGGTCATCCCCACGCCGACCACACCGATGAACTCCTTGATGTGCCCACGATCGAGCGTGTAGCCATACTTCTTGCCCACGCGGTACACCATCTTCGTCTGCAGCGGCAGGATGGCCAGCGTCGCGATGCCCTGCGGCAGCAGCTCCAGCGCACCGTTGAGAATCGCGTACCGCAGCACCATGCCATCCACCTCACGCGCGATGGCGTCGTCCTGCACTTCGAGTCCAGCGTCGGTCAGCGGAACCGGAATCGGCTCCTCATCGGCATCGACGAGGGGGATCGCCGCGACCTCGTCCGCCTGGGCCAGCACGGCGCTCGCGTCGGAAGACTCCAGCTGCAGCGCGGTCGCGAGGCGACCGAGGAACGTGCGCTCCGCATCGGTGGCCTGACCGTCGGCATCGCACACCGCGGTCGCCATCTCGTAGGCGAAGTGGCGCGGTCCGGGCTCGGCGAGCTTGGCCGCCTCCGCCTCGATCGACGTCCCGCCCATCAGCACCCGCCGGTAGATGCCGGCGTGATCAAGGTCGTCGATGTGCTCGGCGTCGAGCGAGTCCATGATCGAGCGGATGTGCTCGCGCTCCGCCTCGTCCTTGCGGCCGTCGGCCATCGCCGCGAACAGACACAGTGCAAGAACGCTCTCGGCCACCTGCTGGTCCATCGCCGTCTCTCCATGGAAAAGGGCCCCTGGAATCGCACGATCGTATCCCCTTCGAACCACCGAGCGTGTCCCAGGCCACCGGCTTTGGGGACACCCTCGGCCCGCCGCGCGTAGGATCGACGTGGGCCATGGAGCACTCCACCTTCACCAACCCGGCCATCGGCACGCCGCACGCGATTGGTTCGCTGCGGCTCAAGACCAACCTGCTGCTCGCGCCCGTCGCCCGCTACTGCGATCTGGCGTGGCGCATGGTCTGCCGCGAGCTGGGTGGCCTGGGCCTCGCGTGCACCGACCTGCTCAGCCCGCAGGGCCTGCTTCGCGGCACGCAGACATCGCTCGACCTCGCGCGCACGCACGACGCCGATCAGCCGCTGTGCATGCAGCTCTACGGCGGGGACGGCGACATCCTCGCCGAAGGCGCACGGTGGGCGGTCAAGCACGGTGCATCGGTCATCGACATCAACATGGGCTGCCCCGTGGACAAGGTCACCAAGAAGGATGGCGGCTCCAAGCTGCTGTGCGATGTGCCTCGCACACTCGGCATGGTCGAGAAGGTCTCCAGCGCCATCGACGCGGCATCGAAGGGGCGCGTGCCACTGACCGCCAAGGTGCGCCTCGGGTGGTCGCGCGACGATATCGTCGCGCCCGCGCTTGCCCGCGCACTCGAGCAGCGCGGCGTCATGCAGGTAGCCGTGCACGGGCGCACGACCGAGGACCGCTTCAAGGGCACTGTCGATCTCGACGGCATCAAGATGGTCGTCGATGCCGTGGAGCACATCCCGATCATCGGCAACGGCGACGTCACGCAGCCCGAGGATGCCCTGCGCATGATGGAGCACACCGGGTGCGCCGGCGTGATGATCGGGCGCGGCTCATTCAGCGCACCATGGCTGTTCCGACAGGCATGGAGCCTGCAGACCACCGGCGTTGCCGGCCCCGAACCTGATGAGGCGGAGAAGATCGCCATCATCCGGAGGTATCTCGATCTGATGGTCGAGTTCCGGGGCGAGCGCTACGCCATGAACCACATCCGCCGGCGCATCATGTGGTTCAGCAAGCGGCTCGGACCATGCAAGCCACTGAAGGAAGCCGTGCGCACCGCGCCGGATCCTGCAGCGGTGCACCGAGCCCTGGACGACTTCCTCGCCGGCAACCTGCGCACGCGTCACGCCGAAGCCGAACGTACGCACACGATGGCCTAGATAACCAAGCCGCAGGATGCGGCTTGGGTTGATGCGACCTATTTCACGCCGTGCATCATCTTCTTGAGCAGCGGCGAAATCAGCAGAATGAAGAAGCCCGCGGCGATCGGCAGTGCGACCAGCAGGGCGTAGAACCCTGCAAGACCCTCGATGCCCGGGATCTGGATCTGCGGTGCGATCTCCACGCAGAACTCGGCGACCTTCGGCTTGAAGCGTGTCGAGAGCGCCGCGATCACGCCGCCCAGCAGGTTCGCCAGCGAGAAGGAGAAGAACCACACGCCCATCATCAGCGACTGCAGCTTCGCCGGCGCGAGCTTGGTCACCATCGACAGACCGACGGGCGACAGGCACAGCTCGCCCCACGTGTACACGACATACGTGATCAGCAGCCAGTGCGGACCCGCCTTGCCGCCGCTGGCGGCCTCCATCGATCCGAAGACCATGGCGAGGAAGGACAGGCCGAGCAGCCACAGGCCCAGGCAGAACTTCACCGGCGTCGATGGATTGGCATTTCGCTTGGCGAGCCAGACCCACAGCAGGGAGAAGAAGGGCGCACAGATGACGATCGTGAGCGCGTTGACCGACTGGTAGAAGGACGCGGGGAAGCCGCCTCCCTTGCGTTCAAATGGCGAGTCCTCATCGGGCCTGATGGTGATGATGCCGGAGTCGCGGAAAGTGCGTTCTCCATCGCCATCGCGCCATCCGCCCTCGACGCGCTCGAGCAGCTGCTCGTCGGCGTTGGGAATCTCGGTGTCGTCGCCGCAGTCCGGGAACTCGGTGCCGGTGACGAGATCGAACCACGAGTTCTCACGGCGCTCGATGCGACCCGTCGGATCATCGAGCAGGCCGGTGGCGCCATCGTCGGCGTAGAGAATGCCCGTGGCAGGATCGAGCCAGCCGAGCTCATGCCGCTGGAAGATGGCGCTTGCAGGATCGGAGATCTCGCCGGAATCGCTGTACGTGACGCCCGTCTCTGTGTTGGTCCACCCGCCCTCGAGCAGCCCGAAGAGCGTGCGGTCGGTGTCCTTCTTGGCAAAGACGTTCATCGACGTCCCTGCCTGCTCGAAGGCCGCCCAGAAGAAGATGTTGCCGACAAACGCCAGGATGAGAATCACGATGATGCGCTGCACGTCCACGAAGTCGAGTGGCCTGTGGAGTTCCTCGTCGGCCACTTTTGACTCGACGACGCCGCCGCGCTCGCGCTCTTCGTGAATCTGCTTCGGCGAGAGGCCGACGCCGGCGAGGTACTTTGGGCGCAGGAACTGGTACGTGATGATGCCTGCGATCATGCCGACAGCCGCAGCGCCGAAGCCGTAGTGCCACCCAACCTTCTCACCCAGATACCCGGCCACCAGCGGCGACATGAAGGCGCCGAGGTTGATGCCCATGTAGAAGATCGTGAAGCCGGAGTCGCGGCGCGGATCGTCCTGTCCGTACAGCTGACCGACCATCACGCTGACACAGGGTTTGAAGAAGCCGGTGCCGATGATGATCAGCACGAGGCCCAGGATGAAGGTGATCAGGGCGCCCGGACTGGTCTGCAACGTCACAGCTTCACCGGCGGAGATACCGAAGAGTTCTGTCATCGCCAGCGTGATATGACCCGCAGCGATGATCCACCCCCCGACCAGCATGGATCTGTGCGTCCCGAGGAACTTGTCGGCGAGCCAGCCGCCCGCGATCGGCGTCAGGTACACCGCCCAGGTGTAGAAGGCATACAGGTACGCGGCGGACTCCTCCGTCCACCCGAAGCCCGGGTTCTCGTTCGGCTGACCGCTGGCGAGTTCCTCGGAGGTGCTGGCGATGAGATACAGCACCAGCAGGGCACGCATGCCGTAGTAGCTGAATCGCTCCCACATCTCGGTGATGAAGAGGACCCACAGTCCCCTGGGCTGACGCAGACCGGATCCCGATGGCGGCGTGATCTCCGACGGCGGCGGTCCCTCGACGAGTTCGGCTTCCTGCGGATCCATACCGAGGGGTTTCTGCGCGTCGCTCATCACGTCTCCCGTCTGACAGCCGAGTCACCCGTCGCGGGGTGGGGTCATTCCGCCACTATACGGAATGTCCCGAACCGACCCCAGAGCGGCCCGGGTTTACCGACGGCGTGTCACTCGCCAGAATCCCTGTCATGAGCGACACGACTCCCCGCCGCCGCGGCGTGCTCGACATCATCGAGCTGCTCGGCAACAAGCTTCCGGACCCTTCCGCACTCTTCCTCATCGGCGCGGTGATCGTGATGATCGCCTCGGCCATCGCGTCCAACGCGGGATGGCAGGTGCAGCCCAAAGCGCCACAGCGCGTCGTCGATGAAGCCACCGGCGTCGCCAGCCTCGTGCTCGTCGAGACCGGCGATCCGATCGAGGCAAAGAACCTGCTGACGCGCGAAGGCATCTTCTGGTGCTTCAACTCGATGGTGGACAACTTCATCAACTTCCCGCCGCTGGGCATCGTGCTCGTCGGCATGCTCGGCATCGGCATCGCCGAGCGAACCGGCCTCATCAGCGTGCTGCTGCGCATGTTCATGCTCATCACACCGGCGAAGCTGCTCACACCAGCGATGGTCTTCCTCGGCATCATGAGCTCACTGGCATCGGACGCTGGCTATGTCGTGCTCCCGCCATTGGCAGCGCTGCTGTATCTCGCCGCGGGGCGTTCACCGCTGGCGGGTATCGCAGCGGTCTTCGCCGGGGTCGCGGCGGGGTTCAACGCCAACCTCGTCGTCACGGGTCTTGATCCACTGCTGGCGGAGTTCACCAGCGACGCCGCGCAAATCGTGGACTCCGAGTACGTCGTCGCGCCGACGTGCAACTGGGCCTTCATGATCGCATCGACCTTCGTCGTCACGTTGGTCGGCTGGGCGGTCAGTGCGTGGTTCGTCGAGCGCCGGCTCTCCAAGAAGCCACCGGAGGAGGGCGGCCCGACGCCGATCGACGCCGAGACGCTCGCTGCGCAGAAGATTACGCCGAAGGAACTGCGGGCGACGCTCATCGCCGTCCTGGTCGGCGCCCTGACGATCGGCGGGATCATCCTGCTCATCGCCATCCCCGACGCGCCGCTCCACGGCAAGGTCGATCCCGACAGCCCACGCTCCTTCGACCGCTGGGTCGCCGTCATCGTGCCGCTGCTCATGCTCGGGTTCATCATCCCGGGCCTGGCCTACGGCGTGGCCATGGGCACCGTCCGATCCAGCAAGGACGCCGCCAAGATGATGGTGGATTCGATGGCCGCGATGGGCCCGATCATCGTCCTCGCCTTCTTCGCCGGCCAGTTCATTGAGTACTTCAAGTACAGCAACCTCGGCACCATGCTCGCCATGACTGGTGGACAGGCTCTGGCCGATGCCAATCTGCCACCACAGGCACTGATCATCGTGCTGATCCTGATCACGGCGGCCTTCAACATGTTCGTCGGCTCCATGAGCGCGAAGTACGCGCTGTTCGCCCCGATCTTCGTGCCGATGCTCATGCTCGTCGGCATCAGCCCCGAGTTGACGCAGGTGGCCTACCGCATCGGCGACTCGACGACGAACATCATCACGCCGCTGAACGCGTATCTCGTGATCATTCTGGTGTTCATGCAGAAGTACGTCCCGAAGGCAGGCATGGGCACACTGGTGTCGATCATGCTTCCGTACTCGATCGTCTTCACGATCGTGTGGTCGATCATGCTGGTGGTCTGGATGACCGCGGGATGGTCGCTCGGGCTGCCCGCATTGACGGGTCCGCTGGAGTACATCCCCGCCCCCTGAACCGGACATCGGTCGAAATCAGCCGGACTTCGCTCATCGGCGTTGCACTGCCGCGCCCATCTCCGGACAATCCGGCGGCCCGGCAGGCGATGACTCACCAAGGAACGGTTCATGCCCCCCTCGACCTCGAGCAATATGCCCGACCCATGCGTCATGGTGCTCTTCGGCGCCTCGGGCGATCTCGCTGCGCGCAAGCTGATCCCCGCGCTGTACGAGCTCGACTGCGATGGACGTCTCCCCGAGGAATTCTGCGTCATCGGGATCTCCCGAACGGAGATGACCGACGAGGAGTGGCGCACCAGCCTGCGCCCCTGGGTCGAAGAGCACGCCCGCGACTTCAACGACGAGCACTGGCTGTGGTTTTCCGGCCGGCTGCACTACCTCGCCGGCTCCGCCACCGACGCCGATCTGTACCCGGTGCTCATCCGGCGGATCTCGGAGGTCGCCACGGAGCACAAACTCATCGGCCCCGAGGATGTCGAGACGGCCTCGCCGTGGGCCGGCCAACCCAACGTGCTGTTCTATCTCGCGGTCGCCCCGAGTCTTGTCGAACCGATCGTCGAGCGCATCGGGCAGTCGGGCATGGTGTACGAGGGCGCCCGCTGGTGCGCCCTCGACTCGCGCAACGTGCCGTGGCAGCGCATCATCGTCGAGAAGCCCATCGGAACGGACCGCGACTCCGCCCGCGCGCTCAATCAGGCGATCGGCCGCGTCTTCGACGAGGAAACCGTCTATCGCATCGACCACTACCTCGGCAAGGAGCTGGTGCAGAACATCCTCGTGATGCGCTTTGCCAACAGCATCTTCGAGCCGCTGTGGAACAACCAGTACGTCGAGTACGTGCAGGTCTCCGCCACGGAGCAGGTCGGCGTCGGGCGCCGGGCCGCCAACTACTACGACCAGGCCGGTGCGACGCGCGACATGATTCAGAGCCACCTGCTGCAGGTGCTTGCGCTGATCGCGATGGAGCCACCCCCGACCTACGACGCGACGGCCATCCGCCGCGAGAAGATCAAGCTGCTCGACTCCGCCCGCCGGCTAACGCAGGACGAGGCCCATCAGCACGCGGCCTTCGGACGCTACGCCGCGTCGGATGATCCTGAGGACGAAGATGGCGGCCGCGGCTATGCCGACCTGCCGGGCGTCGCCTCCGATCGCTGCACCGAGACCTTCAGCGCGCTGCGGCTGTACTTCGACAATTGGCGTTGGGCAGGCGTGCCCTTCTACGTGCGCTCCGGCAAGAAGCTCGATCGCAAGCTCACCGAGGTCGTCGTGCAGTTCCGCCGCCCGCCGGCTCACCTCTTCCGTTCCGTCGAGCCCTTCCGCTCCGGCGGCATCCGACCCGCCAACCGTATCGTCATCAACATCGCACCCGACGAAGGCATCGGTCTTCGGTTCGAGGCTAAGGTCCCCGGACCAACGCTGCGCATCGAGTCAGTGAAGGCCGACTTCGACTACGGATTCGTCTTCGAGTCCGCCCCGCTGGAGGCCTATGGCCCGCTGATGCTCGACGCGATGCGAGGAGATCAGACGCTCTTCAAGCACCGCGACGAAGTGGACCACGCGTGGCGCATCGTCGATCCCTTCGTGCACTGCGAGACCATCCGACGCTCCATCGAGAGCTACGCGCCCTACTCGTGGGGTCCTGCCAGTGCTGATGCGCTGCTGGCCGAGGCCGGACATACATGGCACAACCCGCGTGGCGCCGAGAAGCGCTAAGAGCCGCGCGCATGATGGGTCTACACTGGCCACATGCCTGATCGTGAACCTGAGACAGCGCGGCCCTACGGCATCGAAGGCCAGGTGGACTCACCACCGCTCCCCGGCACCGTCGTCGTCCGCCCCGACAATGAAGAGCTGCACCACGCCCTCGGATCAGACCTGCTGCTGCATGCGAAGAACTGTGTGCGCGCCTTCGGCGACTTCCACCTCGCGCTCTCCGGCGGCTCCACGCCGCTGCCCTTCTACGAACGCCTGATGACGGACCCGGCATTCCGCGAACTGCCGTGGGAGCAGACGCATCTCTGGATCGTCGATGAGCGGCGCGTGCCGCTGGACGATGCCAAGAGCAATTTCCGACACATCGCCGAGCTCATCGTCGAGCACTCCGACGTGCCTCGCACCAACGTGCATCCGATGGCAGCGACCGATGATGACGCTGACATCGCCTACGAGCGCGTCATGCGCGAAGTGCTCAGCTGGCGGGAAAAGGGGCACGACCGCCTCGACTTCGTGCTCCTCGGCATGGGTGGCGATGGACACACCGCCAGCCTCTTCCCCCACTCACCCGCACTACGCGAACGTGAACGGCTCATCGTCATCAACGAGGGCGACGCAGTCACACCCCCGCCGCGCATCACGATGACCTACCCACTGATCAACGGCGCGCGCTTCGTCGCGGTGCTGGTCACCGGCGAAGGCAAGCGTGACATGCTCGCGCGCATCGCGGCCCGTGATGGCTCCAGCACCGAATTGCCGATCCTCGGGATCGAGCCCATCGGTGGTGACCTGCGCTGGTACATCGATCATGCTGCGGCTGGCGTGGCGTAACGCAGCTCAACCCTTGATGTCGATGGTGGGCTTCCGCTGCGGCGGAATCATGCCGCCCGGCTGGTAAGAGCCGTGCTTCTGCCGATCCTCCGTGCCCTCCTCGGTTGCAAGCTCCTGCGCCTCCTGTGAGCGCTCGGTCTCACGAATCTCCTCCACGGAGGCGAGTTCGGCTTCGTCCAGGATCTCGCTGAACGCACTGGCCTTGTCCGTCCGCTTCTTGTCCTCCCGGGCACGGCGGAGCTTCTCCGCCGTGGTATCCGGAGCAGCGACATTGCGCGGGATGATCGAGCCAATGAAGGGCATGCATCCCTCATCGGCCGCACACGCCCTCGACCTGAATCACACCCCGTGAATCGGTGGGCATAACAAGGGGGACCTCGATCGCCCCTCGTCGTTACACCCCATGCACACCGAGCAGTCGCTCGGCGATCTGGACCGCGTTGAGGGCGGCGCCCTTGCGCAGCTGATCGCCGCAGACCAGCATCTCAAAGGCGGTGCCGGGCTCGGCGTCGGCGGCGGGACGGATCCGACCCACCAGCACAGGGTCGCGCCCGCTGGCGTCGATGGGCATCGGGAAGCGGTTGGCGGAGCGGTCGTCCACAATTTCAACGCCCGGGGCTTCGGCCAGTGCGCTGCGCAGTTCCGCCTCGCTGGCGGGCGCGCGGAGTGTCACGTGCATCGACTCCGTATGCGTGCGCAGCACCGGCACGCGCACACACGTCGGTGCGACTCGGGTGTCCTCACCGTCCCAGATCTTGTGCGTCTCGTTGATCATCTTCTGCTCTTCGACGTTGCGCCCGGTTTCGGGGTCGATCGTCGTGTTGTGACTGAAGACGTTGAACGCACAGGGATGGTCGAAGATCTTCGGCGTCGCCGGACGACCCTCAAGCACATCGCGCGTCTGCGACTCAAGCTCCGCCATCGCGGCGGCTCCCGCGCCACTCGCCGCCTGATACGTGGACACGATCACGCGCTCGATGCCCCACCGGGCCCGCAGCGGCTCCAGCGGCACGAGCATGATGATCGTCGAGCAGTTCGGGTTGGCGATGATGCCCGGCTCCTGCATGGCATCGACCAGCGCGCCGTTGATCTCGGGGATCACCAGCGGCACGCCGTCGGTCATGCGGAAGGCCGACGAGTTGTCGATCACGACAGCACCCGCCTCGACCGCGATGGGTCCCCACTGCGTGCTCACCGAACCGCCGGCGGAGAACAGCGCGATGTCCACGCCGGCCAGCGCCTCGCGACTCAACTCTCGAACCGTGATGTCATCGCCGCGATACCGCATCGTCGTGCCCGCCGAACGGGGCGAGGACAGCAGGCGCAATTCACTATGCGGGAACGATCGCTGCTCGAAGAGCTGCAGGAACTCACATCCGACGGCGCCTGTCGCACCGACGATGGCGACGACCGGCTCCGATCGTCCTTGCAGAAACGACATCACGCCTCTCCCTCTTCGTCCTGGCGTCGGACATGCTCGATCAGGGCCCGAACGGTGCCGACGGCATCGTCGAGCAACGGGTGACCCTGCTCCGTCGCGGCGATGGCGATGGCCCGCTCACAGCGAGCGATCAACTTGCGCGACGCCTTGCGGCTGATGCGATCGCAGGTGTTGTCGTACACATCGGCAAGCTTGATGAGCTTGGCGCGCCAATCGGCCCGTTCCAGCTGTGCGTCGTAGTCCCGCTCGCGCTGCTCCTCGGGCATGCGCATGTCCTTGGACAGTGCGCGAACGCAGTCCGCCACCTCGCGGCCGAAGCCCTCGAGGATGTCCTCGTAGTCCGTGCCGCAATCCTCGATGGTGTCGTGCAGGAGAGCCGCGGCGAGGCAAATCGGGTCATCACAGCCGAAGATTGTGCGCACGGTCATCGCGACCCGGAACGGGTGGGCGATGTAGGGCGTCGTGCCGTCCTTGCGGATCTGGGCACGATGCTCCCGGGAGGCGAACGCCGCGGCCTGCTGCCAGAGGGTGATGCCATCCGTCACGTGGACGCTCCCTCGCCGACGGGGAAGAGCGTCGCGACGACATGGACTTCCACGGCACGGCCGGCCCCGAGCTCGCCGACACCCTCGTGGGTCTTGCCCTTGACGTTGACGTGCCCGAGCTCGATCCCGAGATGGCCGGCGATGGCCTGGCGAAGCTGGTCCTTGATCGGCCCGATCTTCGGACGCTCCAGGATGATGGTGCAGTCGCAGTTGCCGACGCGCCACCCGGCCTCGCGAGCACGCCGCACTGCCTCGATCAGGAAGACATCCGAGGATTGCCCGTCATTCTCTGGCGCGGTGTCGGGGAAGAGCTGGCCGATGTCCGGCATAGCCAGGGCCCCGAGGATGGCGTCGGTCACGGCGTGGAACAGGGCATCCCCGTCGGAGTGACCGACCGGGCCCACCGGGTGCTCCAGACGGAGCCCACCCAGAATGAAGGGCCTGCCGCTGCCCTCGGGGGGCGGCGGCTCCAGCCGGTGCAGGTCGTAGCCGTGACCGATGCGAAAGGGCGTGGAATGGGCTGATGCGCTGCTCACGGGTTCCTCAGGAGGGTCCTCGAAGGGCGTATCTGGATGCTTCCGGGCGGTTTTCCATCCAGAGGCACCCGGTTTCTGGACGATGTTGACCCGAAGACGGGCTGCGCCCCACCGCACTCTGCGGCATGGGGGACGTATGGTACGCAGCCTCGCATTCACGGCCCGAACGAGGCCGAGACACGAATCTCGGAGACGGATCCAGACATGCGACCCACCACCGCCAAGCTGCTCGGCGCCATCGTCGGACTCGCGGCCATGTCCGGCTGCTACTACCCCGGCGGCCCCCTCGCCTCGGTCGATCGCTACACCTTCGAGAGCACGGCGTGGCAGCCCTGGACCGTCACCGTCTACGACACCCGCACCGGCGAGGCCTTCTGGTCCGTCGATGTTCCCGTCGGCGAACAGGTCGTCTTCGGCTTCTCGACGGGCACCGGTCCCAATGAGTACAAGCCCGATGAGATCGTGTGGGAACTCATGGAGCGCGGCAAGCGCTTCGGCACGCGGAACAACCGCATGCCCGCACCACCCTCCTACGCCCGTCGCGTCGAACCGGTCCTCCGCCCGATGCCCGAGCACACCGCCGGCTCCCCCCGCCCGATCGAGCAGGGTGCCTTCGGCGTCGTCCGCCCGGTCGAGGAAGACACCTCCGGCGGCAACTGACGAGCCTGGTCTTCTATCAATGCAGAAAACGAAAACGCCCCTCTCCCGCGGGAGAAGGGCGTTGTTGTTCAGTCTGCGTCGTCCGTCACTCAGTCACGCGACTGCAGCTTGGCCAGCAGACGCAGGACCTCGACGTACAGCCACACCAGCGTGACCAGCAGGGCCATGCCGCTGTACCACTCCATGTACTTCGGAGCACGGTTCTTCACGCCGTTGTTGATCAGATCGAAGTCCAGCACCAGGTTGGCGGACGCCAGCAGCACCAGCACCACCGAGAACCCGATGCTGAGCAAGCCACCGTTGCTCGGGTCGAAGACCGATGCCAGGCTCGGTGCACCGAAGAAGCTGGCACCGATCGCGACGAGTGCATACAGCCCCACGCCCATCGATGCGGTGATGACGACGTTGTAGAACGTCTTGTTCGGACGCAGCATCTTGGTGCTGTACGCGGCGAGCAGACCGCCGAAGATGCCGAAGGTCAGCAGGGCCGCGTTGAAGATCAGGCCCGTGTTGAGCATGTCGCTGTCGGCGGCGAACTGCACGGCGTACACGGCCGACAACGCGCCGACGAAGCCACCCTCACAGATCGCACAAATCGGCCCAAGCACCACGGATGCCTGCGGCTTAAACGAGGCGATCAGCATCGTCAGGAAGCCACCGAGCAAACCGCCGAGCAGCAGCGGGAACGTCCAGCCGGTCATCGCGACGGCGCCCTCGGCCTGATCGAGGCTGAGGTTCCACGCGAACAGGGCGCTGGCGGCGCAGAAGGAGATCAGCAGCGCACTCTTGTTCACGGTGCCCTGCATCGTCATGATCTTCGGCCCGCCGGCGGCTGCCGCGCGCTCATTGCCGTAGGACACCTGCCCGCCGAGGTCGTCCCACGACTGGCTGTAGGCATCATTGCGAAGTGCAGGGTTGCTCGTCCGGAACATGGAAGTCCTCTCCATCGGTCAGGGTCAGCAGCAGTCGGGTACCACCACGACTCTCAAACTCGGCCAAGTGTAGGGACCCGCTCCATTCCGGCCCACTTCAGCCGGTTCGAAGGGCCTCGATGGACTGGGGAATCCCGTCCAGCAGGTCCGACGCAAGCATGCCGCCACTGGCCCCTGCCTGCGTCGCCCAGCGGGCGGCGGCATCCGCGTGCGCCGCGACGCCCGCGCACGCCGCGTCGAACAGCGCGATCCCTCCAAGCCCTTCGCTCGGCACGCTCCGCTCGCCCGCCACGATCGGGCGCCGATAGTGCTGCGCCAGCAGGCCACCGATCACGCCCGCCAGCACGTCGCCCGTCCCCGCCGTGCCGAGCGCGGCGTTGGGACGGTCGTGCTCCCACGTCCGGTGCCCATCGCTGACGATCGTCGCCGCGGCCTTCAGCACGACGACGCAGCCGAGTCGCTGGGCCAGTTCCTCCGCGCCCCGCGCCCGCTGGGAAGCATCCGTCGCGTCCGCCTCGATGCCGAGCACCTGGGCGAGGCGCGCGAACTCACCGGGGTGCGGCGTCAGCACCGCAGCGGCGTGAAAGTCCCGCTGCACCTCCGGCACCAGTGCGAGGCAGTTGAGCGCATCGGCATC
>JBCBTA010000003.1:0-24023 GCA_039818905.1 Planctomycetota bacterium | reverse complement strand
CCCGTCGGGCCCAGCGGCGTGATCCTGGCCGGCGACTTCGTGCAGACGGGCTGGCCGGCGACGATGGAAGGAGCCACGCGCAGCGGCTACCGCGCCGCGGCGGCGGCCCTCGGGCTCGACCTCGATACGTTCATTCTCCCGGCAAGCACGCCGGAGCGCACCTGCGCGGGCCCAGCCTGCTCGGGGAAGCAGGCCTTGATGTCCGCGAGGACGCGCTCACCGATGGCCACTTCACCGAGACCCACCCACTCGTCAGCCGCGCTGATCACGGCGTGGACTTCGCGGCCACGCTCATCCTTGCGGAAGAGCCACTGCGTCGGTCGATCGACCAGCACCGCGTTGGGCGTCGGCATGACAGGCCGGTCGAATGTCAGATGCACGCCGATGATCGGGCTGTGGGCTGCGTCGGCCATGCCCCCGAAGCGCGGGTCGGTTGCCTGTAGCGTCGGATCGATGAAACGGGCCGCACGCTCGGGTGGCAACGCACAGATGACGGACCCGGCGGTGAATCGATCGCCAGACGTGGTCTCGACGTCGTTCGACGAAATGCGGCTGACGCTGACACCCAGGCGGATCCTCCCCCCGACCCGTGCAATGGCGTCCTCTGCAGGGTCGTACAGCTGGATCAGCGGCACGCGCGAGACGCCCATGGACGCGGAGCTTCGGGTCGCCAGGAAGCCTTCCTGGAAGACATGCAGTGCCGTGCGAGCCGCGACACGATCACACGTCAGGTTGCACGCGCTGACGACGACGGGCTCCCAGAACTTCCGCAGTGCACCGTCCGGCTGCCCCGTGCTGCGCAGCCAATCACCGAATGTGGCTTGCGGATCGACGGCATCGCGGTCCGTGCGGAGAATCTTCAGCATGGCGCGCCCGATGGCGTGCTTCTCGGTCAGCGAGAGGAAGCGTGCGCGGAGGAAGGCGCCGCTGAGGTGAGCCGGTGCAGGAAGCAACCCCGGGGCCATCACGCTCGTCCTGCCGCCAGCCTCGACCCAGTAGATCGACTCATGCCATTCGATGCTGTCGGAAACGCCGAGGCGTGCGCACAGGTCGAGGTAGTTCGTACAGCAGCCCAGCGCGACGTGCTGACAGTTGTCGATGGTGCGCCCGGTCCGCGCGTCGAGGAAGGACGTTGCTCGGCCACCCAGCTTCTTGCGGGTCTCAAGCACGAGCACCGAGGCGCCCTGCTCCGCAAGCCGCAAAGCGGCGGCGATACCCGCGATGCCGCCACCGGCAACGATGACGTCGGTCTGCCCTCTCATGCGCGGCGTCCCGCACCGAGCACGGCACGGACCCCGATCGTGGCCTTGCGATAGGACGGCACACGAATCCGCTGCACACCCACCACACGCGATGGCTCGCGCTCGACGATTTCGAGCAGTGAGTGGTAGATGCGTGTCATGGCCCACATGGCCGGTGCGCACGCTGGATCGACCATCGTCTCCAGTGGCGATGAACTGTCGTAGGCCGACTGGGCCCAGCGTGCGATGTCGAGCACGAGTCCCCGAGCACGATCATCAGGATTCCACGACCGCAGCTGGGCGGGTGTGAGGTCATGGGCCTCAAAGTCCCGGCGCGCGATGTAGACGCGCCCGTCGTCATAGTCACGTCCAACGTCCCGCAGGATGTTGGTGAGTTGGAATGCGAGGCCTCGCTTGATGGCAAGCGCGTCTGCGTCTTCCTGCGACACGCCATCGCGGAGGCCCCAAATGCGCAGGCAGATCAGCCCGACGGTTGAGGCAACCCGGTAGCAGTACTGCTCGACGTCGTCGCGCGTCTCGAAGGTGATGTCGGCGACGGAGGCGTCGGTCTCGAGATCATCCTCCATGCCCCGCACGACGTCACGGAAGGTGGCGGGATCAAGGTCGTAGCGCTGCACCGTATCGATGAAGGCGGGCCAGAAGGACTCCTCGGAGGGGTCGCAGCCGGAATCGAGCGCGGCGTCGGTCCGGGCCGCGAACTCGCGCAGCGCTGTCCGCTTCGATTCGACGCTCCCGGGGCTGTCGGCGTGATCATCCACGGCCCGCATCCACGCATAGACACTGTAGATCGCCGAGCGCCTCGGCTCAGGCGTGAGCCGCAGGCCGTAATAGAAGTTCCGCGCCTCACGCTTGGTGATGGTGCGGCACTCGGCGAAGGAGGTCTCGAGCGTGTCGGGAAGTGCGAGGGAGGTCATGCGGCCCTCCTCGAACGCAGCCGGGCGAAGCGTGCGCCCGCCAGTGCGACCAGCGACGCCTTCTTCCAGCGCGGGAGCGTCGGGCGGCGCCACAGCGTGGTGCATCCGATCCGCTCGACGGCCCGCAGAACCGACTGGCCACCGGCACCGAAGAGCCAGATGACGGGCGTGAGTTCATTGGAGAGTGCCCGCGGCAGTGGATCACCGATTCGAAACAGTTCCCACGTGCGCTCGACGAGCGGACGCAGCGCCTTGATGAAGGGCACGCGTGCCTCGGGGTCCTTCGGACGCTCCATCCAGTCGCGCAGCATTTCGGCGGTCACGCCGGTTTCATCCCGCGGCATGTAGATCCGATCGCGTTCGATCAGATCGCGGCGGACGTCTTGCCAGAAGTTGGTGAGCTGCAGTGCGGTGCACGTGGCGTCTGACATCCGGAACAGCTCGGGATGTTCCTCTTCGCGATAGCCACCGATGCCGAGAACGAGTCGGCCCACCGGGTCGGCGCTGCCGGTGCAGTAGTCGAGTACCTGGTCCCAGCTCTGGTAACGCGTGATGCGCTGATCCTGCTCGAAGGCGGAGATCAGGTCATGGAAGGGCTTGTCGGGGAGGGTGCAGCGGCGGATCGTTTCGCTGAGCGTGACGAAGACGGGGTGGCGCGGCGGCTCTGTGTCGTTGCCTGCTGCGACCGCGACGCACCGCTCCAGCTCACCCCGCCACCAGGCGAGGAGCTCGAGGGACCGGCTGCGGGCCGCGTCGTCGGCGCCGGTTTCGTCGCCGAGATCATCGGACCACCGGCAGAATGCGTAGACGGCGGCGAAATCGTCCCGCATGCGCTCGGGGACGAGCCGGGAGAGGACGCTGAAGTTCTCGTCGTGCGAGGTGGTGCATTGGTGGACGTAGGCCCACGCCTCATCGCGCGACATCGGCGCTGCATCGGCGTCGGGGCCGAGGGCCAGAAGCTCGCGAGCGAATGTTGTGGTCGTCGGAGATGCGGTCATCAAGCTCGCCAGGGTGTCCCCAGACAGGGATATACTGCGGCGACGTCCTCCGGCGCCGTTCGCCGGTGAGCCCGCACTCTAGCACGCCCCTTCCGGCAAAGCAGTCCGGCCGGTGGAGACGACGATGCGCATCATTCTTGCCAATCCGCGCGGGTTCTGTGCCGGTGTGCACATGGCCATCGATGTCGTGGATCAGCTTCTGGACCTGTGCCCGGACAAGGCGATCTACGTCTTCCACGAGATTGTCCACAACAAGCATGTCGTGCACCGCTTCCGAGACCGCGGCGTGGTCTTCGTCGAGGACGTCGCCGAGGTGCCGCCGGGCAACATCGTGGTCTTCAGCGCCCATGGTGTTTCTCCCCAGGTTCGGCAGGTCGCGCAGGAGCGCGGCCTGACCGCCGTCGATGCCACCTGCCCGCTGGTGACCAAGGTCCACATGGAGGCGATCCGGTATGCCCGGCAGGGGTACCAGATCCTGCTGATCGGTCATGCCGACCATCAGGAGGTCGTCGGCACGCGCGGCGAGGCCCCAGACGCCATCCAGGTGGTCGAGAAGCCCGAGGACATCGAGCACCTCAACGTCCGGGACGCCAACAAGCTGGTCTATCTCACGCAGACCACGCTGAGCATCGATGACGCCAGGGTCATCATCGACGCCCTGAAGAAGGCCTTCCCCAACATCAAGGAACCGCCGAGCAGCGACATCTGCTATGCGACCACGAACAGGCAGCACGCCGTGCGAGCGATCGCGCCGGACTGCGACCTGTGCCTGGTGGTCGGATCGCGCAACTCATCCAACTCCGTTCGGCTGACCGAGCTCAGCGAGAACGTCGGGTGTCCAGCGCGGCTGATTGACGACGTGACGGAGATCGAGCCTGCGTGGTTCGAGGATGTGCAGCGCGTGCTGGTGACGGCCGGTGCGTCGGCACCGGAAGATCTCGTGGCATCGCTGGTCAAGAAGCTCGTCAACGAGTACGCCGCGGAGATCGAGGTCGCCGACGTCTCCGAGGAGGATGTCGAGTTTGCCATCCCCGCGACGCTCAAGCGACTGATGCGTGAGCAGGGCGTGGACCCGACGGATCGACGAATCCACATTACGCGTCCGGTGATCACGGAAGACCTCTACGGCGCCGTCCCCCTCACCGTCGGTGCGACGTAGGCGTTGCGTCACCCGGACAATCACATCTTCGAGCACACACCCGACTCGCTCGCTGCATGGTGCGCCGAGCGCGGCTGGCCATCGTTTCGTGCCACGCAGATCCTCGAGTGGGTCTACGCCAAGGGTGTCATCGACCCGCACGCGATGAGCAATCTGCCTGCGCGCGACCGGGAGGCCTTGGCATCGTCGATGTCGTTCCTTTCGGGTGACGCTTTGGCGCATCAGGTCGCCAGCGACGGGACGCAGAAGTTGCTTGTCCAATGGAGCGACGGAGCGGCCGCGCGACAGAGCGACGAAGGAGCGGCACGTGTGTCGCTCGGGGTGTTCGGCGGTGAGGCAGGAGATCCGACACGGCAGACCGAGTGCGTGATGATTCCCGTGACGGGTGAGGGGCGCGATCGGAAAACGGCGTGCATCTCGAGCCAGGTCGGTTGCCCGGTCGGGTGCCGCTTCTGCGCGTCAGGACTTGGTGGACTCGATGGGAATCTCTCG
This sequence comes from Planctomycetota bacterium, assembly GCA_039818905.1. Classification (GTDB taxonomy): domain Bacteria; phylum Planctomycetota; class Phycisphaerae; order Phycisphaerales; family UBA1924; genus JBCBTA01. The sequence goes on along the minus strand of JBCBTA010000003.1, from coordinate 19,198 downwards.
GCAGGTCGCATCGTCGAGCAGGTCTGGCGCCTGTCGCGCCTGCCGGATGTGCAGCGCATCAGCAACGTGGTCTTCATGGGGATGGGTGAGCCGCTGGCCAACTTCCAGGCGGTGACGCAGGCCGTGCGCACGCTCGCGGCTCCGTGGGGACTCGGCATCGGGGCACGCAAGATCACGATCTCCACTGTCGGCCTTCCCCGTGCGATCGAGCGGCTGGCGGAGCAGATGGAACTGCCGGTCACCCTCGCGCTGTCTCTGCACGCGCCCAACGACGATCTCCGACGCGAGCTCATTCCCTGGGCGGAGTACACATCGATCGATGAGCTGCTGCGGGCATGCAATGCCTGGTTCAAGAAGACCGGGCGCGAAATCACGCTGGAGTACATCCTGCTGGGCGGCGTCAACGATCAGGCGGTTCATGCGCGGGAACTTGCGCAGGTGGCCTCGTCGCTGCGAGGCAACGTCAACCTCATTCGATACAACGAGGTGGACGGCTTGCCGTATGCACGGCCGACGTCTGATGACGTGCACACCTTCCAGCGCATCCTGCGCGAGGCTGGCATCAAGGCCCACATCCGGGCAAGCCGCGGTCGTGACATCGCCGCTGCGTGCGGTCAGCTGCGACATGAGAGCGCCGGTGCCGCGTAGTCGGCGAGGGAGCGCCCGATGACCCCCCCATCTCCAGGCGCCGAGCCATTCCAGCAGTTCACCATGCTGCATGGCGTTTCGGTGGCGGCGTGCGCTGCGGCAACGCTGCTGATCGTCACGGTCGGCCGCAGGCTGCGGCCGCTCCACGAACGCCGCTTCGGGGTGGTCCTCGCGCTGGTCGGGTTCGTGGTCGCGGGTGTCAACCAGTGGTGGTGGCTCAGGCAGGGCGTGATGGAGGGTCTGCCGCTGCAGATCTGCGACCTGTCACAGGTGCTGGCGGGGATCGCGCTGCTGTGGCCCGCCCGGCTGCTGCGCACCATGCTGTACTTCTGGGCCTTCGCGCTCAGCACACAGGCGTTCATCACCCCAGTGCTCGAGTGGGGCCCGCCGGACCCGCGGTATTGGCTCTTCTGGTCGTCGCACACGGTCATCGTCGGGTATGCGATCTATGACGTTGCGGTCCGCGGGTATCGCCCTGGCTTTCGCGACTTCCTGATCGCCTTCGGCGTGACGGTCCTCTACGCCTACGCGGTCATCCCGCTTAATCTGGCACTGGAATCCAACTACGTGTACACCGGTCCCTCGACCCCGGGGCAGCCGACGCTGATCGATCACCTGGGGCCCTGGCCCTTCCGGCTGCTCCCGCTGACGGCGCTGGTGGGCTGTGCGATGCTGCTGGCATGGCTGCCATGGTGTGTTGTCGGGCGACTGTCCCGGAAGGAGCGAACGCGAGATGCAGATGGACCCCGAGAGGCTGACGGTCGCTGAGCGATACAAGCTGTTGGTCGGCGCCATCGTGCCTCGACCGATCGCCTTCGTCTCGACGATCGGGCCGGACGGCGGGATGAACCTCGCGCCCTTCTCTTTCTTCAACGGCGTGGGATCCAATCCGATGACGCTGATGTTCTGCCCGGCCAACGCGGCGGACGGTTCAGAGAAGGACACGCTGCGCAACTGCAAGCCTCTTGATGAAGGCGGCACCGGGCAGTTCGTCGTGAACGTCGCGACCGAGCGCTACGCGGCCCGGATGGCGGCGTGCGCCGAGGACCTGGCCTACGGCGAGTCCGAGTTCGAGCTATCCGGCCTGACGCCCGCAGCGTGCGAGCGCGTCAAAGCACCGCGCGTGGCCGAGTCCCCCATCGCGTTCGAGTGTGAGACCCTGCAGGTGGTTCGCACCAACCCCGGCGAGGCGGCCGGCGGGAACGTCGTCATTGGGCGCGTGGTGTGGGTGCATGTTGATGACGCGATCATCGATGACCGGACGCGCATCGATGCCTCGGGCCTGGGCGCCGTGGGGCGTATGGCGGGAGCGAGCTACGTGACGACGCGCGATCGATTCGATCTGCCGCGGGGTCGCGATGCTCTTCGGATGCTGGAGCCGTGACTCAGCGCGGCTGCAGCGCATGCTTCTGCGCACTGCCATCGACGGAAATCGGGTACTTCCCGCTGTAGCAGGCGGTGCAGTAGCTCTCTGGTGCAACCGGGCCCTGGCTCACGACGTCGAGCAGACCCTCCAGCGACAGGAAGGCAAGGCTGTCCACGCCGAGCAGAGCACCGATCTCGTCGGGGTTGCGTGCGTGCGCGATCAGCTGCTCGCGATCCGGGAAGTCAACGCCGAAGAAGCACGGGTGGCGGATGGGCGGGCAGGAGATTCGCAGGTGGATCTCGCGCGCGCCCGCGGCCCGCAGCTGGTCCATCTTCAGGCGGGTCGTGGTGCCTCGGACGATGGAGTCATCGACGATCACCACGCGCTGCCCCGCCACGATGTCGGCGATGACGTTCAGCTTGAGACGCACGGCGGCGGCCCGTTCGGATCCGGTCGGCTTGATGAACGTGCGCCCGACGTAGCGGTTCGGGATGATCGCTTCACGGTACGGGATGCCCGCCGAGCGGGAGAATCCGGTCGCGGCGGATCGGCCGGAGTCCGGCATGGGGACGACGAGGTCTGCCTCGACTGGTGACTCCTGGGCGAGCGTCGCGCCGAGACGCTCGCGGACGGTCTGGACGTTGAGACCGAAGAGCGTGCTGGCAGGGCTGGCGAAGTACACATGCTCGAAGACGCAGTGGGCAGCGGGCATCGCGGCGGGCGCGAAGCGCCTCGAGTGCAGACCCGTGTCGTCCAGCGTGACGATCTCGCCCGGCTCGACCTCGCGGATGAATTCGGCGCCGATGACGTCGAGTGCAACAGTCTCGCTGGCGGCGACGGGGTGTCCATCTGCGGTCCGTCCGAGGACGAGCGGACGCCAGCCGTGCGGATCGCGCGCGACCTCGATGCGGTCACGAAAGAGCAGGACGAGGCTGAAGGCGCCCTGCAACTGGGACAGTGCTGCGCCGAGTGGATCGGACTGACCGTTGTGCGAATGGGCCGCCAGAAGGCTCAGGACGACTTCGGTGTCGCTGGAGGTGTAGAAGGCGTGACCATCGTCCTCCAGGCGCTGCCGCAGTGCCTTGGCGTTGACGATGTTGCCGTTGTGCCCGATGGCGACCTGGCCTCCCCGGTAGTGGCCGAGGAAGGGCTGGGCGTTCTCGGAGCGGCTGGCCCCGGTGGTCGAGTAGCGATTGTGGGCGATGATGCCGGCCGCCTGTCCCGGGCGGGTGGCGACGAGGGCGTCGAAGTCTCCGAGGCACTTCTCGTCGAAGACCTGCGCGACAAGACCCATGCCGGTGGACCGCTCGATCCGGGTCCCGTCGGTGGCGGCGATCCCTGCGGACTCCTGGCCTCGGTGCTGAAGGGCGAAGAGTCCCATGTAGGCCAGGTGGGCCCCCTGGGGCTCGCCCCAAATCCCCAGCACGCCGCACTTCTCGCGTGGCTGATCGGGGAGGACCGGCAGGTGGAGTGCTTCGCGGGACATGCAGATGCGTGATGCTAGCGACGGAAGCGTCTTCAGGTTGACGAATGGGTCTGGCGGGCGTGTAATACGCGGCTCAACTCAAGGACCGGATCCACGGTCGTCGGCGAGGTGCCGGCGGCGCTCGGACCGCAGCCGCGGCCCCCCGGGGTGGATCGCTTCATTCAAGCACTCCCGGCACCTCTGCCGGGCAGACGGAAGGGTATCGACGTATGGCCCGTTATCTCGGCCCGAAGGTCAAGCTGTCTCGTCGTGTCGGCGTCCCGATCGCTGACATTCCCAAGCACACTGCCAAGCGCCAGCTGTCGCCCCCCGGCATCCACGGATACCGCGGTCGTCGTCTGCGTGACTACGGCGTGCGCCTGAACGAGAAGCAGAAGCTCCGTTACCACTACAACGTTCTCGAGAAGCAGTTCCGCCGGTACATGGACGCCGCCAAGCGTCGCAAGGGCAACACCGGTGAGGTGCTGATGCAGCTGCTCGAGCAGCGTCTGGACAACGTGCTCCGCCGGGCGGGCGTCGTCCGCACGATCTGGGCCTCGCGCCAGATGGTCGTGCACGGCCACGTCATTGTGAACGGCCGCAAGACTGACCGTCCGTCCTTCAGTGTGTCCGTTGGTGATGTCATTACCTTCAAGCCGAAGGTGCACGGCATGATCCGCGACAACATGGAGTCGATCGTCGGACACATTGTCCCGGAGTGGCTTGAGTTCACGCCGGCCGAGCTTTCGCTTCGCGTCGTTGCCGACCCGACGGCGGATCAGGCCCCGTTCGACGTGAACACGAACCTGATCGTCGAGTTCTACCGTTAAACCGGTGGCGTTCGGGGGCCGTGCCCTGCGCGGCCCGTGGGCACGGATGCAGACGACGCGAGCGACGCCATGCTGAAGTTTCTTCGCAGATACAACAAACTGATCCTTGTCGTCTTCGGCGCCGGGCTGATGGTGGTCTTCCTGCTCCCGCAGGCAATCACGCAGCTCGGTCCGAACCCCCTCAACGCTCGCGTGTTTACCGCTGGCGGGGAGACATTTCGCGGCAAGGACATTCGAACCGCGTACGACCAGCTCCGGACGCTGCGCGATATCGAGTCCGGTGCCGGAACCGGGATGCGCCTCCAGGGCCCTGCCGAGGGGCCGGAGCACTGGATCCTGCTGCGGATGGAGGCCGAGCGCCTCGGCCTCATCGGCGGTGAGAATGACGGCCAGGACTTCCTGAACGTCCTTGCTGGACGCTGGGCCCGCTCTGGTCAGATCGGTGCACTGCCGCCCGGTGAAGCCGAGCAGGCTGCGTTCGATCGTCTGCGTGGCGGGCGCAACGCCGCGATCATCAGCGGCCGCAAGCCGCAGGACGTCGATCAGACATTGGCGATTGCCCGCGGCATCGAGCGACTGGTCTTTGACACGCGTCTCGATCCGCTCGAGATGTCGTGGCAGGAGGCTGCTGTCATCGGCAAGCAGCTCTACGAGACGGCTGTCGTCGATCTCGTCGTGATGGATGCCGATGAGCTCATCGATGACGACGAGCCCCTCTCCGAAGAGGAGATCGTCGCTCAGTTCGAGCGGTTCAAGGACATGACGCCGGATGAGAGCGAGTTCGGCTTCGGGTACGTCCAGCCGGCCGCGGTGCAGCTCGAGGGTGTGTTCGTCGATCGTCAGCGGATTCTGACGGCGGTCGAGGTCGATCCCATCGAGGTCAACACCTACTGGCGCCGCAACAAGAGTGAATTCGAGACCATCGGCGACACGTTCGAAGCGGTGCGCACCACCGTGGAGGGTCGTCTGCGTCTGCAGCGCATCGAGACGATCATGGCGGATGTCGAAGAGGCGATGCGCCGCGAGGCATTCGCCACGCTCCGTCTGCTCGATCGCGATGGCGACTACCGCGTTGTCCCCGATGACTGGGCCTCACGTCGTCTCCCCATGGAGCGACTCGTCGAGGTCGCCAATGAGAGCATCGCGACCCACGTCGAACTCGAGCAGCCCGCGGCGAGTCTGGTGGATGCGACCGACCAGTGGTACGACGAGAGCGACCTGCGCACGCTGCCGTTCGCGACCGTCTTCGTCGGGCGCCCTGGCCAGGGACTGCTGCGGATGCTGCCGCAGATCGCCCTGAGTGTTCGCGAGTTGGATGCGTCGTCCGATCTGGGTATCCAGACCGGGGTGCTCTTTGGTCCCCTTCGCGACTCCGTCGGCAGCCTCGCCTACGTGCGTGTGCTCGATTCGCGCACGTCCGGCGCCGCCGTATCGCTCGATGACGTGCGCATCGATGTGGAGCGTGATGCGCGTGCGATGCGTTCGTACGAGCGGCTGGTCGCCGAGGCGGATGACCTTGCGGCCCAGGCTCGGGAGAGCGGCGGCATGGGACCGCTGCTCGATCGCTTCGCCCAGCTTGGCTCGGCGCCGTCGATCGAACTCGGTGCTCGCGTAACCCGTGAGGCCATTCGCACAGAGGAGGGCGGCCTGCTTCCGGCAGTGAACTTCCCGCTCGTCCGAGACACCTTGATGGACACGGTTGCTCCGTGGTCGCCCGACATCGAGGTCGCCGACCTCGACTACGCCGAGCGCTACGCCCAGGTGCTTCTTCCCAAGCAGCGCCGTCTCGTGGCTGGTGTGGTCCAGGCCCGCTGGCCCGTCACCCAGGAACTGCTGCGGCAGAACGACGGCCGCATCGTCACCGAGGCGAACCGGCGTGTCAGCGATCTGCGCATCACGCAGATGTTTTCCTTTGAGGCGATGCAGGGTCGGTTCGACTACAAGTCACTCGAGTCCGACGAAGAGGAGCCCGTCGATCCCACTGCTGAGCTCCCCGCTGATCCGGGCTGATCCCGGTTCGCAGATTCCGATCAGCAGGGCAGACGGCCCGGGAGTTCGTCCTCGATGCTCGGGTAGCGCCGGCGAATGGTCGCTGCATCAAAACGATCGGGGATGGGGTGTTTGTGCTCGAGCAGGAAGTTCACGATCTCGCTGACAACGTGCGCCGGGGCGCAGGCGCCGCCGGACCAGTGGTCGTGATCGACCCAGCTCAGACGGATCGCGTGGCGTGCATCGCCGACGGCGACCGTAAAGACCCAGCCGGCCCCCGACTCCTGCTCCTCGACCACTTCAACCTGCTGCTTCATCCGGGACGACTCCAGCGAGCGTACGATTGCGAACGATCATACGCTGAGAGCATTGCATGACGTTTCTCTTTGAGATCCTCCGCCTCGGTCTGCAGAATCTGCGTCTGCATGTGCTGCGCTCGGTCCTGACGGCGCTGGGCATCATTCTCGGTGTCGCCGCCGTGATCACCATGGTGAGCATCGGCGAAGGGTCGAAGCAAGCGGCCCTCGACCAGATCGAACGACTTGGCGCACGGAACATCATCCTGCGCTCGTCGCGTCCTGCGCAGACGGACAACCCGCAGTCGGGCAACCGCCGATCCTGGACGGTCAGCTATGGCCTCGAGCGCTCCACGCTGCAGGCGATCCGGGAGCAGTTCGCAGATGCCCCCACGATCGTGCCGCTGAAGAGCGTCGGCTCCGAGGTGCTGCGTGCGGAGGCGAGGCAGGTCAGCCAGGCTTTCGGCACGACCCCGGAGTTCCTCCGTGTTGCCGGCCTCAACGTGGCGCGCGGCAGATTCCTGACCGACGAGGACATCGACCAGCGCATGGCGGTGGCGGTGCTCGGGAGCGAGACGGCCAGGGCGCTGTTCCCGCTCGACGACCCGATGGGACAGACACTGCGCATCGATCAGCAGGTCTTCGTCATCATCGGCATCATGCAGCCCGTCGGGCTGGCCGGTGGCGCCGGTTCGGCGCTCGTCGGACGCGACTTGAACAAGGACGTGTACATCCCGGTGACCACGGCACGGGATCGGTTCAACGATCTCGTGGTGCGTCGCTCCAGCGGTTCGTTCACCGCCGAGGAGATCGAGATCTCCGAGATCTACTACGAGGCACCCACGCGTGGTCGTGTCATGGCCGACGCGGCTCGGCTCGAGCGCCTGCTCACCGTGCTGCACCCGGGGCTGCGCGACGTCGAGATCGTGGTGCCCGTTGAACTGCTTGAGGCGGCCGAGCGAACTGCGCTGCAGACCAACATCCTGCTCGGGGCGATCGCAGGCATCTCACTGCTTGTCGGCGGCATCGGCATCATGAACATCATGCTGGCCTCGGTCACCGAGCGAACCCGCGAGATCGGAATTCGTCGGGCCCTCGGAGCGACCCGTGATCACATCGTCTGGCAATTCGTCGTGGAGACGGGCGTGCTCAGTGCGCTGGGCGGGATCATCGGCGTGGCGCTGGGCATCGGGATGACCTTCCTGATCGGCTGGGGTGCGCCCAAGATCGCCGACTTTCTCCGCTCTGACGCGGAGATCTCCACGGCACTCACGTCCTGGTCGATTGTGCTGTCGTTCGGGGTGGCAACGCTGACCGGGCTCATCTTCGGGATCTACCCTGCCATCGTCGCAGCCAGGCAGGATCCAATCGTGGCGCTGCGTCATGACTGATCAGGTGCAGCTGTGAGCGATATCCGCAAACCACACAAGCGTGGCGCACGCGCAGGCATGACACGCCCGCGGCGACCCGAACCGGTGCGCATCGATGGCGTCGATGCCCGGGGTCGCGTGCTCGATCATCTGATGCAGCAGGTCCGCGTCTTCCCGGATCTGAAGCTCGAGGGACCGCCGTTGGCCGGTCTCTCGGATCGCGACGCCGCGTTCGCGATGGCGATGTACGACGCGGTCATCCGCCGCTGGCTGCTGATCAAGGGGCTTGCGTCGCAGTACCTCTCGCGCCCCTGGGATGAGTCGCCCCCCGGCGTTCGAGCCGCACTCCTGGGTGGAGGCGCACAGCTGCTGTTCCTGGGCGGCGTCCCCGCGCGGGCCGCGGTGCACGAGACCGTCTCGTGGGTCAAGGCTCGGGGTGGACATCGGTCGTCGGGTGCGGTGAATGCCGTGCTTCGCCGCATCGCCGAACTGGTCGAGCCTGAGACCGAGCCGGCCCCGCCCCCTCCGGTGTTCGCATCGGACGCACCGGAGGACACCGGCGTCGAGCCGGTCGAACGCGAGCGGGCGACGTGGCAGGACGGGCTTGATGAAGTGCCGCTGAGCAATGGACGGGCTCTGGTGCTTGCGGAGGAGATCCTCCCGGTCGATCCGCTGACGCGCCTGTCGGTGGTGACGAGCCACCCGGTGGAACTGCTGCGCTCATGGGCCCGCGACATGTCGATGCGCGAGGTCCGTGCCGTGGCGCTGCACGGGCTGATTCACCCGCCGGTGACGCTGAATACCGCCCATGCGAGGGCTCCGCTACCCGAGGGGCTGACGTCTCACACCGAGCCGGGTCACCACGTCTACCAGGGTGCGTACGCGGATCTCGTCACGACGCTGAAGGGCCGCTCCGACATCTGGGTCCAAGACCCGGCGTCCACATTGGCGGCCAGCGCACCGGGCGATCTGGAACCGAAGCTGATCATCGACTCCTGCGCCGGCATGGGCACGAAGACGCGGCAGTTGGCAGCGGGCTTCCCCGATGCCGAGATCATCGCGACGGATATCGACCATGTGCGACTCGGCACCCTTCGCAGGACCTTCGAGGGATCGGAGCAGGTGCGTGTCGTTGAGCACCGGACGCTGTCGGAGTGGGCAGGAAAGGCGGATCTGGTCATGCTGGACGTGCCATGCTCGAACACCGGCGTGCTGGCGCGCCGGGTGGAGGCCCGATACCGCTGGGACGAGCGCCGGACGGAGCAGCTGCTGTCCATGCAGCGCCAGATCCTGGCCGATTCGATCCCGCTGGTCGGACGGGGTGGGGCGATCCTGTACTCCACCTGCAGCCTCGATGCGCGGGAAAACGAGGAGCAGGCGGCGTGGTGCTGCCGCTGGCACGGCTTTGAGAAGTCGCGCGAGCACCGCCGGACGCCCCAAGGAACTCCGGGGGATCCGCCTGAGCGATACAGCGATGGTTCCTACAGCGTTTTGCTGAGGTCGTCAGGATGACTACCGGACGGTCCGGCGCGCGGGTAGGATTGTGCTTCCTGTGTGTGATTCCCGAGGTCTCTCCTCAGTCGGAGCAGGCATGAATCTGTTGGACATCCTCACTCCGGGCTGTGTGAAGGTCCCGCTCGAATCGCGGGAGAAGAAGGGCATCATCGACGAGCTCGTCGATGTGCTCGTGGAGCACGGCAAGGTTGGCGACGGTCAGGCGCTGAAAGATGCGGTGTGGGCACGCGAGACGACGCGCACCACCGGCATCGGTCATGCGCTGGCGATCCCCCACGGCAAGTGCGAAGGCGTGCCGGATCTGGCGATGGCGATCGGCAAGCCGGTTGAGCCGGTGGACTTCCAGTCCATCGACAACAAGCCGGTGCGCCTGGTGGTGCTGCTCGCCAGCCCGCTGGATCGCACGAGCGACCACATCCAGGCGCTCGCACGCATCAGCCGCCTGATGACCGTGGAGGAGTTCCGCAATCGGATCTATGAGGCGTCCAGCGCTGAAGAGATCTACGAGTTGCTGCAGGAGCAGGAGCCGGCGGGAGCCTGAGTCACGAACGGCGGGCCTGCTCGCGCTCACCCACGGCTTCGATTGCGCTGATGCATCGATCGGCGTGGGCACGAAACGCCATGTACGGGAAGAGCGTGATCAGGGCGACGATCAGCCCGAATGCTGTCGTGATGAGCGCCTCGCCGATGCCGGACGCGACGGCGCCGATGTCGGTCACGGCCTGACCGCCCCCGAGCAGGTTGAAGGACTGGATGATGCCGAGCACGGTTCCCAGGATCCCGAGCAGCGGCGCGGCGGTGATGATCGTTGACTGCGAGGCCGAGAATCGCTCGGCGTCGCTTCGGACCAGCTCGATCAGCTCCACCGGTGTTGGACGGGAGCCGGCCGGGGCGTCGAGAATCGCCTCGGCGGCCTTGGCATAGACCGAGCCATCCTTGCTGATCTGGGCCCGGGCGGCGGCATCGTCGCGCTCACGGAGCCTCGCATCCAGCCGGATCAGCCACCTTCGGCGGCTGGGGCCATGGTTTCGAATCCAGAAGATCAGGCGTTCGAAACTGAGGGTGAGGGAGATGACGCTCAGCGCGAGCAGGGGCCACATGACGGGGCCGCCATTGAGGAAGACGCTGGCGAGTCGATCGGTGAAGCTGTCCATCGGTTGCGATGATACGGCGTCAGCCGGATTATGAGCCAGCGGCATGGTGGGGCTGGTTTCGTATACTTGGCGGTTTGCCCGAACCGGAGATCGAATGACAGACGTCACCATGCAACAGCCCCCCTCTCGCGCGCCCGAGGCGAGTGCCCGGCTCCGCGCACCGGCGAACGAAGTCGAGCGGTTCATGCGGTCGTATCTCGATCGACTGAGCCTGCCCTCGAACCTTGACGAGGCGATTCGCTATGCCCTGCTTGGCGGCGGCAAGCGGCTGCGTCCCATCCTCGTTGCGCACGGGTGTGCCGCAGTTGGTGGCGATGGTGAGGCCTGCATGCCCGCCGCGGCTGCGGTCGAGATGATCCATGCCTTCAGCCTGGTGCATGACGATTTGCCCGCGCTGGACGATGATGACCTGCGGCGAGGCCGCCCGACCGTGCACGTCAAGTTTGGCGAGGCGATGGCGATTCTCGTTGGCGATGGCCTGATGTCGCTGGCATTTCAGGTGATCTCGGACTCGTGCACCGATCCCGTGAGGACCGGGCGTCTGCTGCACGAACTCGCCGTAGGCACGACAGACATGATCGCCGGGCAGGTGCATGACACGCTCGGTGGCTGGCCGGCATCCATGACGGATGAGCAGCGACTGCGCGAGGTGCACCGCAAGAAGACGGGCGCACTGCTCCGTGCCTCCTGCCGCATGGGTGGGCTCAGCGCTGGACTGCAGCCCGGTGACGACCTGCTGGCCCGCCTCACGACCTACGGCGAGGCGATTGGCCTGATGTTCCAGATCGTGGATGACATCCTCGACGTCGAGCAGACTGCCGAGCACACCGGCAAGCGGACCTCGAAAGACGAGGAAGCGGGCAAGCTGACGTATCCCGGCGTGCTGGGTCTCGAGCAGTCCCGGTCCGAGATTGGGCGGCTGGAAGCGGTCGCCATGGAAGCAATTGCGCCGATGGGCGACGCGGCCTCGGCCTTGCGAGAACTCTGTGAGTACCTGACCGTACGAACTCGCTGATCGTCGGGAATTGATGCAAAGCGTCCGAGAATCGCGATACTCTCCCGAACACCGCAGTCGAGCATACAATTCTTTCTGGATCTATTGAAAGTTAAGCGTGGAGCAACGGATGGCACTCCTCGATTCGATCAGTTCACCCGCCGATCTCAAGCGGCTTTCCGTCGATGAACTCCCTGCGCTGGCGCAGGAGATTCGCGATGCGATCGTTGCGCAGGTGTCGAAGACGGGTGGCCACCTTGCGCCCAACCTCGGCGTTGTCGAGCTGACGATCGCAATGCACTACGTCTTTGACTTCGGGCACGACCGCCTGCTGTTCGACGTGGGGCATCAGTGCTATCCGCACAAGCTGCTCACCGGGCGTCTGCCGATGCTCGATCAGCTTCGCACGCGGGCCGGCATGGCAGGCTTCCCGGAGCCGAACGAGTCCTCGTATGACCTCTTCTCGGTCGGCCACGCCGGCACCGGAATCTCGACCGCGGTCGGTATGGCTCGGGGCGATCTGCTCAACGGCGAGTCATTCGAGCCGACCGAGCGTCAGGACGGGCGCCGTGTGGTCACGCTGATCGGCGACGCGTCGATCGTCAATGGCCTTGCGATGGAAGGTCTGAACAACGCGGGCACGCTCGCTCGTCAGTTCCTGGTCGTGCTCAACGACAACGGCATGTCGATCAGCAAGCCGCAGGGCGCAGTGGCGCACTACTTCGATCGCGTCCGGCTGAACCCGATCTATGGCGACGTCAAGCGTCGGGCCAAGCAGGTGCTCTCGAGCATCCCCGGTGGCTCGATGGTGGGCGAGGCATACCACCGCCTTGGTGAGATGGCCAAGGCCGCCGTGGCGGAGGACAGCTGGTTCGAGCACTTCGGCCTTCTGACTGTCGGCCCTGTTGATGGACACGACGTGCGAGGCCTGATCGAGATCCTCGCCGAGGCACGTGACTTCGACCGTCCGATGGTGCTGCACGTCAAGACCGTTAAGGGCAAGGGCTACGAGTTCAGCGAGGGTGATGCGACGACGTTTCACTCCCCCGCCGCCTTCAGCTTCGACCCGGACTCCTGCCGCGTCGAGATGAGCTCCAAGGGCCGCTCGTTCACCTCGGCATTCGCCGATGCGATGATCGACGTGATGGAGCGCGACGAGCGTGTGGTGGCGTGCACCGCGGCGATGCCCGGCGGCACGGGTCTCGACAAGGTCATGCCGAAGTTCCCCAATCGCACCTTTGACACCGGCATTTGCGAGTCGCACGCCCTGGACATGATGGCGGGCCTCGCCAAGACGGGCTTCAAGCCCTTCTTCGCGGTGTACTCAACCTTCCTCCAGCGCGCGTTCGACCAGGCGTTCCAGGAGGCGGCCCTCCAGGGCCTGCCCGTTCGTCTGTGTCTGGATCGCGCGGGCCTTGTCGGTGGCGACGGGGCCGTGCACCACGGGTTCTGCGACGTCTCAATCCTGCGGGTGCTGCCCAAGGCGGCAATCATGGCGGCGATCGATGAGCCGTCGCTCCGCGCGTCGCTGGAGTTCATGCGCACCTACGAGGACGGCATCTCCTCGATCCGCTACCCGCGTGACAATGCGTCCGACAGGTTCGGTGCGTGCCCGCCCTTTGAGCTGGGCAAGGCTCGCGCGCTGGTTGAGTTTGACACTCCCGACGTGGCGGTTCTCGCCTTCGGTGTGCCGGCGCTCACGGCGATGGAGGCGTTGGACCTGCTGGGACCGGAGCACCGCGTCTCGGTGTACGACGCGCGGTTTGCCAAACCCGTCGATGTCGAGTTGATTCAATCACTGCTGGAGCGGCGCATCCCGATCGTGACGATCGAGGACCATGGGCCGCACGGCGGCTTTGGCGCAGCGGTCGTCGAGGCAGCCTCGGACCTGCGTCTGGATGCAGGCTTGATCACGCGTCTGTCGCTCCCCGACGAGTGGGTGTATCAGGACAGCCGCACGTCGCAGCTGGCGGAAGTCGGGCTCGATGCGGCGGGTGTTGCGCGGGCGATTCGCGAGGCCTATCGCGACAACGCACCGTCAGAGCCGATCGTCGAGGTGCGTTCCTCGTCACCGGGCGTGGAGCAGACCGGGGGCTGAGTCCTCGCATCCCGGAGGCACCGCTCCATGGGCCGCTCGGTCCTCATGATGGCGAACCGCCGGAAGCCGCGCGTTGGTGCGGCGATTGATCGCGTGCGCGCGATCGTAGAGCAGCACGGAACGATCGTTGGCGAGTACGACACGCGTGGGCCGTGCATCGAGGATGCCCAGGGCGCGGATCTGGTGCTCGTCCTCGGCGGCGACGGAACACTGCTGGCCCAGGCACGGCGGACGGTTGACCTCGGCGTGCCGCTGGTGGGCGTCAACCTGGGAACGCTGGGGTTCCTCGCCGAGTTCGATCTACCCGCGCTGGAGCGTCACGCGGCGACGCTGCTGGGTGGTGGTCCGCTGGATCTTCGCGAGCGGATCCTCATTCGGGCCGAGGGATACCGGAAGGACGCGACCCAGCCGCACTTCAGCGAACTGGCCCTCAACGATGTGGTCGTGACGGCGGGACCGCCCTACCGCCTGATCGAGATCGGCCTGTGCATCGACGACGAGGACAGCGCGACCGTCCGGGGTGACGGCGTGGTGGTCGCGACGCCGATCGGCTCCACCGCGTACAACGTCTCGGCGGGCGGCCCGATCATGTCGCCCAATCTCGACGCCGTCTCCATCGTGCCGATCGCGGCACACTCGCTGGCATTCAGGCCGATCATCGTCGGTGGCGAATCGACCATCGAACTGGAGATGCGTCGTATCAATGAGGTGGATGGTGACGCCGAGGACGGGACCTGCGGCACCACCCTGGTCCTGGACGGCCAGGTGATTCGGCCACTGTTCGGTGGCGATCGGGTGGTTGTCAGCCGGCATGCGCGACGGATCAATCTGGTCCGAAATCCTGAGAGCAACTTCTGGCGGACCCTCCGCCGGAAGATGCACTGGGCCGTGTCGCCCGGCGCGGGCCCCCACGATGGGGGCTGAAGCCGTGTTATGGGGTTCGAGGGTGGCAGAATCGGCCGGTTGTGGGGCAGATTCTGTTGGCTCGGGTCGTATCTGCGGTATTCTGATGGTGTTGTGGTAGGAGGGAGCTCCGCAGTTCTTCTGTGGACCCTGAGGGAAGGTCTCGCTTGCGAGATCGAACACGTCAAGCCCAGCTTTGCTGGGCGGGGAAACCGAGTCACACGGGCCTGTGACTCTGGAACACGTCAGCGGGTAGCGACGGTTGCCCGCACAGGGGGAGGTGGTCAGGCCCGCCACCAAACTTCGCACGGAGGACCCTCCGTGTGGCAGAAGCCCGAGCCATCGAGAGATGACTCGGGCTTTTTCATTTGTCGCCCACAGGGTTCAGCGATCGCTAACATCGCGGCATGATCGACCTTCGCATGCTTCGAGAAGATCCGGACCGCTACCGCCAGGGCGCCGCGCGGAAGAACATCGCCGTCGATATCGACCGGCTCCTCGAACTCGACGCCGAGAAGCGTCGTTTGCAGACGGAGCAGGAGCGCCTTCGATCTGACCAGAAGCGGCTGGCGAAGGAGAGCGGACCGGAGATCGGCACGCTGTCGGGGCAGCTCAAGAAGGCGACGGACGAGGCATCACGCAAGGCGCTGGAGGAGCAAATCGCGACGCTGCGCGCACGCCCTGCTGCGCTGAAGGATGAGATCCAGAAGCTGGACGCATCGATCGCCGCGATCGAACCAGAACTCGGAGCTCTGCTGCTGAAGGTCCCGCTGCCGCCGGATGCCGATGTTCCGGTCGGTGCCGATTCCGATGACAACGTTGAGCTGCGCACGTGGAATCCTGCCGGCTTCGATGCCGGTCAGCCGTTCCAGGCGCAGCGGGGATTCACGCCGCGATCGCACATCGATCTGATCGAGCAGCACAACTGGTGTGACTTCGAGCGCGGCGTCAAGATCGCCGGATCACGCAGCTACGTGCTGCTCGGCGATGGCATGCGCCTGCACCAGGCATTGCTGCGCTTCGCGCTGGACTTCATTTCGGAGCGGCATGGGTTCACGCCTGTGTCAGTGCCGGTGATCGTGCGCGAGGAGGGCATGATTGGAACGGGCTTCTTCCCGGCTGGCGAGGAGCAGACGTATCTCGTCGATGAGAAGACCCGCGGTGGTGCGCACGACATGTATCTGGCTGGGACCGGTGAGGTCGGGCTGATGGCGATGCACATGGACGAGATCCTGGACGAGTCGCGCCTGCCGCTGCAGCTGGCCACGGTGAGCACGTGCTTCCGGCGCGAGGCCGGCGCCGCTGGGCGCGACACGGCGGGTCTGTACCGCATCCATCAGTTCGACAAGGTCGAGCAGGTGGTGATCTGCCGGGCGGATGAAGCCGAGAGCCGCGAGTGGCATCGCACGATGCTCGGCATCGTCGAGGAACTGCTCCAGGCGCTTGAGCTCCCCTATCGACTGCTGCAATGCTGCACGGGTGATCTTGGGCCGAAGAACGCCGACATGATCGACGTCGAGTGCTGGATGCCCAGCCGCGGCGAGCCGGGACCGGATGGGACCCCGCCGGGCGAGTACGGCGAGACGCACAGCGCGTCGCGGCTGTACGACTTCCAGTGCCGCCGGCTGAATCTGCGGTACCGCGGTGACTCGACGGGTGGCAAGACGGTCTTCTGCCATTCGCTGAACAACACCGTGCTGGCCAGCCCTCGGATCCTGATTCCTGTGCTGGAGATGCACCAGCAGGAGGATGGCAGCGTCCGCGTGCCGGAGGCCCTGCGGCCCTATCTTGGGGGTCGTGAGCGGCTTGGCGAACCGCTGGAGGCGGCTTCGACGGGACGCTGACAGAAAATCTCGAACTGTGTGGCAGGTCTCCTGGGCGGATTGCGCCAGTGGTCATGAGGGATGTCCGTGTGAGGGCGTCCGACGATCGCCGCGGCGTGTCCGCGAGGAAAGGAGACCACCACGATGTGCAACGCATGCCAGGTCAATGCCCCCAGCGACACTCACACCGAGGAGTTCGTCGAGCAGCTCCTGACGACGCTCAATGCCGGTGCCATGGGTCTGATGATCTCGATCGGCCATCGGACCGGGCTGTTTGACGCGATGGCATCGACCGGTCCCGCCACCAGCGAGCAGCTCGCCGCGGCGGCCAATCTCAACGAGCGATATGTCCGTGAGTGGCTTGGTGGTGTGACCACCGGTCGCATCACCACGTACGACGTCGCGTCCGGCACCTATGCGCTGCCCGAGGCCCACGCGGCACTGCTGACCCGCGATGCCACGCCCAACAACATGGCGGTCGCATTTCAGTTCTTCAGCGTGCTGGGTGAGGTGGAGAGCAAGATCGTCGATGCCTTCCGGAACGGTGGCGGCGTGCCGTACGAAGACTTCACGCGCTTTCACGAGGTCATGGCGGACGAGAGCACGCAGACGGTGGTGAGTGGCCTGATCGAGACGATCCTGCCGCTGGCGCCGGGCGTGGTCGAGCGCCTTGATGCGGGGATCGACGTACTGGACGTCGGCTGCGGCTCGGGTCGTGCGCTGTGCGAGATGGCTGCCCGATTCCCTGAGAGTCGGTTCACGGGGTACGACCTGTGCGAGGAGACGATCGCCGCTGCTCGGAGCGAGGCGCAGCGCCGCGGGCTGGGCAACGTCCGGTTCGAGCGACGTGACGTCACGCTGCTGGAGGAGCGAGCGTCGTTCGATCTGGTGACGGGATTCGATGTCATCCACGATCAGCGGGCACCGGCGGAGGTGCTTGGGCAGGTCCACGCCGTCCTGCGCCCCGGTGGGACGTTCCTGATGCAGGACATCCGCGCATCAAGCTTCGTCGAGAAGAACCTCGAGCATCCCCTTGCTCCCTTCCTGTACACGATTTCGACCATGCATTGCATGACGGTATCGCTGGCGCAGGGTGGCGCGGGGCTGGGGACGTGCTGGGGCGAGGAGCTTGCCGTGCGGATGCTCGATGATGCAGGTTTCGAGGACGTGCAGGTCAAGCGGCTGGATCATGACATCATGAACAACTGGTATGTGATGCGCAAGGCGGCGTGAGGACGCCTCGGCAGCACTTGCATCATGATGCTTCGGTGATGAGCGATCGGCTGGTATCCTGAGCGAGCGCGTGCGATTCCGGTGCACCGCTCGCGAGGGTCAGCCGTGGATCACGAAGTCACGCAGCTTCTGAATTCGTTCGATGCCGAGCCGAACTCGGCGGACAGGCTGCTCCCACTGGTGTACGACGAGTTGCGTGCGATTGCCCAACAGCGGATGGCGGGCGAACGTCGCGATCACACGCTGGAGGCGACCGCTCTCGTCCACGAGACGTATGTCCGCCTGGTCGGCGGCGCATCCCCGGAGTGGGAGAGCCGTGCGCACTTCTTCCGCGTCGCGGCGATGGCGATGCGGCGCATCCTCGTTGATCACGCTCGCCGAAAGGGCAGCGCCAAGCGAGGAGGCGACGCCAGCCGGACACCGCTTGCGTTGATCCAGATCTCGCTCGAACAGGAGCCGGGTGACATTCTCGCGATGGAGGATGCACTGCAGGTCCTGGAGCGTGAGGATGCAAGGGCGGCAGACATCGTGCAGCTTCGCTTCTATTCCGGTCTCAGCGTCGAGGAGACGGCCCGCGCGCTGGGCGTCTCCGAACGGACCGTCGCGCGTGAGTGGGCGTTCGCCCGTGCTCGACTGGTGCAGCTTCTGGGTGAGGGTGATGACACGACATGACCGGTCCCGGTACAGCCAAGGAGATCTTCCTCGAAGCGATCGGTCGCTCCGGTGATGACCGCACGAGATATGTCGCGCTGGCGTGCGGCGGTGACGCGCAGCTGCGCAGCCAGGTTGACGGTCTGCTGCGTGCGCATGACGAGGCACAGGGATTCCTGAGCGATGAGGCGCCGACGGTGCTCGCGCCGGAGGGAAGCCTGCCGGTCTCGAGTCTTGCCGGACGCATGATCGGTGAGCGGATCGGGCCGTACCTGATCGAGGAGATCATCGGCGAGGGCGGATTCGGCAATGTCTATCTCGCACGGCAGGATGCGCCGGTGCGCCGGCAGGTCGCCCTGAAGATCCTCAAACCGGGCATGGACACTGATCAAGTCATCCGCCGCTTCGAGCAGGAGCGGCAGACACTTGCCGTGATGCAGCATCCGGGGATCGCGCGTGTCTTCGATGCCAGCACCACGGAGTCGGGCAGGCCGTACTTCGTCATGGAGTTCGTCGATGGTCCCCCACTCACCGACTACTGCGACGCCGCCCGACTGTCGATCGATGAGCGGCTGCGGCTGTTCGAGCGTGTGTGCCGGGCGGTGCAGCATGCACATCAGAAGGGTGTGGTGCATCGCGACCTCAAGCCCTCGAACATCCTTGTGACAATGGTGGACGGGCAGCCGGAACCAAAGGTCATCGACTTCGGCATCGCCAAGGCAATTGAGCAGACAGACGGCGCGGTGACGCTGACGCAGGCGCGGCAGGTCATCGGGACGCCGCTGTACATGTCACCTGAACAGGCGTCCGGCGGCGAGATCGATACACGGACGGACGTCTACTCGCTCGGTGTGGTGCTGTAT
>JBCBTA010000002.1:0-24932 GCA_039818905.1 Planctomycetota bacterium | reverse complement strand
TGTGCAGCCGCATCCTGAAGGTCGTCAACTCATCGTTCTACGGCTTGCCGGGTCAGATCGGGTCGATCAATCGCGCCATCGTGCTGCTCGGGCTCAACGCCGTGAAGAACATCGCGATCTCGGCCAGCCTCGCCAAGCTGTTCCGTGGCGGCGACCTGTGCCCGGGCTTCTCGGCCCGTTCGATGTGGCAGCACTCGATCTCGACGGCGACCGCCGCGAAGCTCATCGCCGATGAGCTTCGCCTCGGCGTGCCCGACGAGGCGTTCCTCGCCGGCCTGATTCACGACATCGGTGTGATGGTCGAGATGCAGTATGACCGCGAGAAGCTCGTCGAAGTCGTCGGGCGGCTGAACATCTCGCGCGAGGGTGAGCCCGCCAACGACATGCTCGAGATCGAAACCGAGGTCTTCGGCGCCAACCACCAGGAGTTTGGTGAGGCGCTGTGCGAGCGTTGGAAGTTCCCGCACAACTTCGCGCTCGTGACCGGTCATCACCACAACCCCACTGAGCTGCCCGAGGGCTCACGGAAGCTGACGGCCATCGTGTACGTCGCCGACCGCCTCTCCGGGATGCGCGAGGACGGCTATCGCCACGACCTCGTCAGCCTCGAGTGCGACACCGCGGTGCTCGATGAGATCGGCCTCAAGGCCGACCGCATCGAGGAGCTGCGCAGCCGCCTCGAGACGACGCTCGACGAAACGACGCTCATGCTCGCATAAGTCCTTCGCGAGTACGCAAAGAACTCTCTTTCTCCCTCCGGGCGGCACGATTCCCACGTCGTGCCGTCCGTGTTTTCTCGGCGCGCTCTACTCGACGCCGAGTTGCTGACGCCAGCGATCGAGTTCGTCGCGCTCCGTCAGGTCATACCGCAGCGGCGTCACCGTCACGTTGCCACGAAAGAGCAGGTCAACGTCCGTCCCCTCGTCCGCCTCGAGGAAGTTCAGCCCACTGCCCGCAGCCCAGTAGTAGCGTTGCCCCGAGGGACTGGTGCGACGCTCGTACGCATCGACCAGCGCGTGCGTGTTCATCGGACAGACGCGCAGCGGTGGCATGTCCTCGGCGGGAACCGGGGCCGAGAGTCCCTTGGCCCAGACGGGCTCGAGCTCGTAGTGCGGCGTGTCAGCGCGCTCACCCGAGCCCAGCGCCTGCTCCGTGCGAGGGATGTTGATGCTGATGCAATCGTGCGGGCGCAGTGCACCCTCCGCGCCGATGCCGCCGGCGATCAGCGCCTCGATCGCGTTGCGGGCACGGCGTGCGGCGAGATCGAATCGCGCCTTGCCCTTGCCGAGGTGCAGGCTGACCGCGATCGATGGCACACCCAGGAACGCCGCCTCCAACGCCGCGGCGACCGTGCCGGAGTAGATGACGTTGATGCCGACGTTCGCGCCGGCATTCATGCCGCTGATCACCAGGTCGGGCCGCTGTCCCTGGCCAAACTGCTCCGGCCACAGAGAGCAGATGGCCAGCTTCACGCAGTCGGCGGGGCGACCGTCCACCGCGAGGCCGCTCATGCGACCGTCGATGGACTCTTCTGAGACCATCAGCGGTGTGTGGAACGTCACGCCGTGGCTCGTCGCCGACTGCACGGTGAGTGGCGCGACGGGCCAGAGAAGTTCGCCCAGCGGGCCACCAAACTCGCCGCGCGCGTCCACCAGCGCGTCGTGCAGCGCCAGGATGCCGGGAGCGAGGATGCCGTCGTCGTTGGTCAGAAGGATGCGCACGCCCAGAGCCTACAGGGACCGGGCCACACGCGCCGTCTTCGAGTCACCAGATCGCGCCAATGATCAGCACGAGGGCGACGGCGACGGCAAAGACGGTCTTCACGACGGTCGCCAGCAACCGACCGATCGCGGCGCCCTTGCCGACGGCGAAGACGCTGCTGGACGTCCGCACCTCGCGCGCAATGCTCAGTTCCAGCACCATGGCCGCGGCACCCGATCCGATTGCACCACCGACGATCGTGCCAACGAGTGGAATGGGGATTAGCACCGTTCCGGTGATCGCACCGATGATGCCCCCCACGATCGCGCCGACTGCGGCTCGCTTGGATGCCCCGCTCGCCGCGGCTCCGGCGGCGCCGCTGGCGGCCTCGGCGATCTCAGCCCCGATGCACAGCAGCCCGGCTGCGCCGAGCGTCCACCAGGTGTAGAGGTCCGGGATGAACCACTGGCCGACGAGTGCGCCGGCGAGCATGATCCACGTGCCGGGCAGACCCACGAGCGTCACGAGGATGCACAGGCCGCTGAGCAGCGAAATCAGGATGGCCGCGGCAATCTCCACGCGAGCATCATTGGGGATCGAAGCGGCCCGGTTGTGACCCGATCCGCGTTAAGCGGCGGATCGCTCGTCGTCGCCCCCGCCGTCGCCGCTGTCGGACGCCACGGCATCCTCGTCCTCCTCCTCGTCTTCGGGAGGCGGCTCGTAGTTGGGCGACAGCTTCTCCATCTCGAGGATCCACTCCTCGAGCGGCTGGTAGCGATAGAGATCAAGGCGCATCTCGGGGGATCCATCGTCGAGCGTGATGAAGACGAGGAACTTGTCCCACTTGCGCTTGTCCACGTCCTGCATGTTCTCGGGCAGGAACGACTTGCCGTTGGGCAGGGTCAGGCGCTTGTTGACGGGGTCGTAGCGGTAGCTCTTGGCGAGCACGCGTGCCGCGAAGATGACCATCAGCAGTGCGCCGCCGAGGCCGCCGATCATGAAGGCGTACTGCAGCGGAATGTCGTACTTGGTCAGGGGCTTGGGCTGCGTCTCGGCGGCAAGCTCCTGGACGAGCAGTTCCAGGTCAGCCTGCGGATCGACGAAGAGCGTTGCGGTGGCCTGCGGCTCACTGCCGGGCTCGGCTTCGCGGCGCGCCATCTCCGCTTCATTCTCCGAGGCGATGGCGGAGAGACTCTTGAGACGTGAGAGCGACGTGAGCCATGCCTGGATGCGCGACTCGAGGCTGTCGGGCGCATAGCCGCCTTCGGACAGGCGATCGAGCTCTTCCCTGGGGTTGACGATCGAGGCGCCGTTCCGCGTCAGCCGGAACTGGGCGTTGGCCTCAGCGAGGTAGGCCATGCGCATGAAGCGTTCATGCTTCTCGCCACGGGCCGGGTACAGAGAGAAGGCGTCGTAGGCGCCCCAGAGTCCGAAGCCGAAGAGACCCGCGGTCAGCAGGACCGTCTTGATCATCCACGCGCGTCCGGGCCGCGTGCGCAGCCCGCCGCTCGGCGTGCCTTCGGACTGGGTGACTTCGGCAGGTGTCGCGTCTTCGGACATGGCAATGTGATCCATCGGCTGAACCGACCGCCGCGCTCGCGCGGTTTCCGATCAGCGTCGTCCTTCCACCTGGTGAAATGCCCCGCTCCACCAGCGATCGGCCCAGGCACGTCCGCCGGGGCTGGCGACGATGGCGGCGAAACCGCCCCGCGAGACCGGCCTCACGGGGATTCGGGGCAAGGCGGAGGGGTCGTTCAGGGCGTGTGTCAGCCACGCCGAATGCAGGCGGCGGGCCTTCTCTGCCGCCGTCTCCAGACGGCGGCGACGACTTCCTCTGACAAAGCTCAGCAACCGCATGCGAACCTCGCGGAATGGTGTGCGTCGAGGCCGGAAGTATAAAGCAGCGGATCGCTCACGCCTCGGAGGACTCTTCCGAAGAGGACTCCCGGCTGGCCATCAGGCGCAGACCACGCCTCCGCTTGGAGGGAGCCCGCTTGGGCGGACGCTCCATCTCGCCAGAGGCGATCGCGGCGGCAACCTCCCGGCATGACTCTTCCAGACGCTGATGCAGCTTCTCGTGTTCCGTCACGGTGCCCAGCCGGTCGTAGTACTGATCGACGCGCGAGTCCGACGACGCTTCGCTGTCCACGCCCGAGATCGCGGCATCACCCAGCGCCTCACCGGCCTGGATGAACCACTCCATCGTGGCGTGCTCCTCGTCGGCCGGCGGGTCCATGTACGTGCGCACCGTCACCGGGCCGATCATCACAACCGGCCACTTGCCCAGCGCCGTCTTGGGCTCGCGCACCACGATGCAGATGTTGACTTCTTCACGATCCGCGCGCTCGCGCAGGTCGCGACCGTCGGCCCCGACCAGCGGTGGCTCGATCAGGTAGCACCCGGACTCGAGCTTCTCCTCTTCCGGGAGCGGTTCATCGATCTGGAACAGGCGCCCGGTATCGATGGCAATGAGGCGTCGCTGCCGGCGGGCTTCCTGCAGCGGCAGGCAGATGCGCGCCATGCGGTCGTAGTCCCGCACGGTGTGAGCCCGTTCCATGGCCTCGACGCAGCACCGCTCGCACTCGAAGTAGTCACGCTCCGTGAGCGCGAGGCTGGCGCGTTCCATCAACTTGTCGATGCGCGATGCTGACTGTGCCCGGCTCATCTCACTCACCCTCGCCTGATGCAGTGCGCAGACGCGCCGCCCAAGCCTTCGCAAGCGGCGGCATATCGTACGCCAGCACATCGGCCAGACCGGAGAGGTCCTCCGATGTCAGCGTTTCCTTGAGCTGCTGCAAATGTGTATTGAGCTGGGCGACCTCGGCGTCCGGCGCGATGTCACTGCCGCCAGTCAGTTCCCTGACGATGTTCACCGTGTGCGTGAGCTGACCCCAGATCTCGAGCAGCGCACCCATGTGCTCCATGGCATTGACCGTATCGCCCTGCTGGAGCAGCTCGGCGGTCTGCTCGTGTGCCGCGGTGGAGCGCTCCAGTGCATCGGCGACCTCCTGCATCGTGAACCGCAGCATCATGCCCGGGTCGGCGGTGGTCAGGTGCATCTCGCTGGCGTACGGCGCGTCGGGTGGCGGCGTGCGGATGTGCTCGGCGGGGACGGGCGTGCCGTCGGCGAGCACCTCGACGATCAGCCGCTCTCCGGCGCTGCCGCGGGCAGCGTCCAGAACCTGGCCGAGCGTCTCCCCGGGGTCCGTCAGCGGCGTGCCGTCAAGGTAGACCTTCATACACCCTGTTCTCGGCTTTTCGGACCTGCAGGGTGAACAGGATCCGGCGATTCGACCTCGGAAGTCGTGCCCGACTCCGGAGCCATCGGTCTGGGCTCCGCAGCCGCCGCTCGAGCCGCCTCCTTGGCCACGCGGCGGCGACGCTTGAAGATCAGGCGGATGTTGCGGGCGTAGATCACCAGGCCGCTGGACTGCCCCAGGACGCCCACGATGTCCTGTCGCCAGACGAAGTAGCTGAAGAGGCAGATCCCGCCACAGAGGCTCATCCACCAGAAGGCCTCGGGAACGACGCTCTCCTTCCGCCGCTCGGAGACGAACCACTGCACGAGCATCCTGCCGCTGAACAGGGCCTGCCCGCCAAAGCCGACGATGATCCAGATCAGGCTGCCCCAGGTGGTGATGTTGAGAATCCGGAAGAGTGGGTTGACCCCCTCCGCCGTCATCCGATCGACCACCGAGTCACCAAAGACGCGCCGAGCATCGGCCTCGCTCAGGTCGTCGCCGGTCGAGCCATCCCGGTAGACGACGCGGAATGTGCGGATTCCGGTGTCATCGAGTGCGACTTCGACCACGCCGCGAGCCTGCGGCAGGCGAATCTCGAACGTCTCGGCGCCCTCGCGAAGATCGTCAGCCCGCACGCCACCCTGTCCCCAGACCAGCCAGACGCCGAGCACGACGATGCCGATCATCGCGGCGACCGGCTCCCACTTCATGTGCGCACTTCCGCGCTGGGCACACTCGGACGGGACACGACCTCGGGCTGCTCGGATGCGATCTCAACGGAGGTCACCGGACGCCGGCGCGTGCGCATCCACCGGATCGCAAAGCAATCGATGAGCCCGGGCAGCGCGCGCTGGGTGATGCCGAAGCCGTACTTCGTCTCACCGGCGACGCGGGCATGGTGGCTGACACCCATCTCCACGACGGTGTAGCCGAGATGCCGCGCGGTGACGGGGATGAACCGGTGCATGCCGCGAAACTCCAACGGCAGTTGCAGGGCGATCTCGCGCTTCATCAGCCGCAGCGAGCAGCCGGTATCGCGGATGGTGTCACCGAGCAGCCACAGCCGGAACTTGCGGCCCACGATGGAGCCGATCTTGCGCACGAGGTTGTCCTGCCGATCGCGCGACCGGTCCCCCTGCACCATGTCCGCCTGCTGCTCGCGGAGGAGCGTGGCCATGGCGGGGTAGTCGGCCGGATCGTTCTGCAGGTCAGCGTCGAGAACACCGATCAGCTCGCCGCGGGCGGCTCGGAAGCCCGCGTGGAAGGCGGCAGACTGGCCGTTGCCCTTGCCCGGGGGCGTCTGGGTCATGGCGATGATCCGCAGCCACGGGCACTCCCGCTGCATCTCCTCGAGGCGGGCAGGGTCTGGTCGGTCGAGCCGTCGTCAACGACGATCATCTCGAAGGCGTCGGCATCGACCTCGGGCCACTGCTCGCACACCGCTCGCGCTGCAGCACCGACGCGCTCAACCAGCGGGCGGACGTTGTCCTCCTCGTTGTGCGCGGGAGCGACGACACTGAAGAATGTGCGTTCAGACATGCGATGGGGCCTCACGATGCAGCCCCAAGGGTAGCCGCCTCCGGAGCAGGGCACCCGTCGTCGGCCGCAGGAATCCGGCCTAGACTGCTCTTCCAACCGAGAATCATTCCAAACTGGACTCCGGAGCAGCGCCTCATGCACCTTCGCCACTCTGATCACGACCACGGGCCCAAGGAAGTCAAGGTCATCTTCCACCTGGAGGACCCGCAGGACCTGACGGGCACCGACAAGACCGAATGGGAGGTCATGGCGGCCAAGGGCGAACACCTGCTCGAGGTCGCTGTGGAGAACGGCATCAACATTGAGCACGCGTGCGGCGCGGTCTGCGCCTGCTCGACATGCCATGTCTACGTGGAACAGGGCATGGACCAGGTCAGCGAGTCAACCGAGGCCGAGGAAGACCGCGTCGAGGAGGCCCCGGGGCTGCAGGCCAACAGCCGCCTCAGCTGCCAGTGCGAGGTCGAGGGCAACGGACCCATCCACGTGCGCGTGCCGGCCTGGAATCGCAACGCGATCAAGGAAGTGCCCCACTAGCACTCCATTTGGTGCAGATTCGCACAATTTCAGACATTGTCGAACGGTGCGGCCACGGGTGCGGCGTCTTGTAAGAGAGACGCGTCCTGTTTTCGGAGGCCATCATGCCGCGCACGCTCTGCACCATCCTCGCCCTGCTCGCGATGAGCGCCACCGCACTGGCGCAGTCCACCACCATGTGGAGCCTGTTCGGCCCGGGTGACTTCCGTCCCGCCATCGGCCCATCGAAGATCAAGGTCATCATTCGCGCGCTCGACCTCAACGAGGCCGAGAGCGCCGTCGTGGCCGATCTGCATGCCGCGCATATCCAACGGGTTCGCGACGAAGGCACGGCGGTTCGCAACGAGTGTGTCGAGATCATCGAGCGGACGCAGTTGCTCGGAACTGGCGAGGGTCTCGACAAGGTGATGGAAGCCGAGACAAAGTGGAACGAACGCCGCAAGGCCCTGGACGATGAGTTCCTGCAGGAACTGCGGCTGATCCTCACCGCGGAGCAGGAGCAGCTCTGGTCCATCGTCGAACGCGAGCTACGCCGGATGGACGAGCTGCCCCGCGGCAGGATGGCCGGTGAATCGGTGGACGTGATCGCACTGGTGGATGGCGCCGACATCGAGATCAATGACGCCCTGTCGAAGACGCTTGACCGCTACGCCCGCGCCATGGACGCATCACTCCGGGCACGTGCGTCCTACTTCGAGGAGCACACCGTCTCCGAGGTCGAGAGCCTGCTGACGACGGATCCGGAGCAGGCGCTGCGCATCTTCGAGCGGGCCCGAAAGCACCGCATGGACGTCCGTGACATCAACCGCAGGTTCATGGACGCTCTGCAGCAGCAGCTCGAGCCGGAGGATGCCGCGGCCTTGCGCGAGGCCTTCGTGAAGCAGGTCTCCGGACGCGTGGCAACGGAGGAGTCCATCACCGACCGCGCCATCGTCGGCGCCAAGGGCCTCTCGACCCTGAGCGACGATCAGCAGCGCCGGCTCACCGAGATCGAGGAGCGCTACGCCACCGAGCGCATGGCATGGACGGGCCGCTACGTAGACGGACTGATGGAGATCGAGGAAGAGACCGTCCCGCTGCGGCTCCAGTTGGCGTTGCGGGGCGAGTCACCCGACGCCGCCAACAACGACTTCTCGGGCCCCATGAGCGAGCGCCAGACCGAGCGCACCCGCATCGACGATCTTGCCACGCTGTGGGAGCAGCGCCTGAAGCTCGACCGGCGCACCCGCCGCGATGTGGAAGCCGTCCTGACGAGCACACAGCGCACCGATATGCCACTGTTGATGAACACCGTGCGCATGATCCACGGCCAGGTGTACGCATCAGGGTCGTGGCTGGAGATGTGAGGGTCGATCCACACTCGAATCCGCCGCGTCACCATGACCCACCTACCATTGGGTAGTCCCTTTTGCAGAGAGGGGGTGGGCCATGACGAAGGGTCTTCCCCGGCGGGTCAGGCGCGGTGGCGCACTGGCGGCGTTCGGTCTTCTGCTGGCGCTTGTCGCATTCTGGACGTGGTTTGCGCTCGCCGAAGCCATCGGCCGCGAGCCGGGCTGGTGGGGGCATCTGCTGCTGCCTCTTGCGCCGCTGTACGCGCTGACGGTGCTGGCGTGGTTCAAGCCGCGGCTGGGCGGGGCACTGCTCCTTGGTGCGGGCATTGCGGCCGCGTGGTTCTTCGCCAGCCCGGGCGCATGGGCACTTCTGGCAGGACCGGCCGTCGTGCTCGGCGCGGCGATCGCACTACTCGGCGTCAGCGCACCGCTTCGGTCGAACGTCTCATGATCAGCGACCAGGCGACCAGAGAATCCAATCGCCATCATGCAGACGACGTCCGTGCGCGCTGGAGAACTGCGCCTGAAGATGGTCAGGTTCCATCCACTGCATCGCGCCACTGACGCCACCGGCGGGTGGTGTGCCGCCGTCGTCATCACGATCGATACCGCGTGAGTACAGCAGCGGACGACCGTTCTCGATGCGATAGCACAGTGGCTGCCCCGTGTGCACATCAACAGGAACAGTCGGCAGCAGCCCGGGTGTGAGTTCATCGAGCGATGCGGGATATGCAACAGTGTCGCGACGATGCAGTTCCAGCGCGATGGCGCACAGTGTCGCATCGCGCTGCTGCTCGAAAAGATCGGGCTGCATGATCAGGCGCCTGAAGACTGGCGCCATGGTCGAGACGACGATGTGCCTCCACTTCGACGCCTCGAGCTGCTCGACGAGCCGGTCATGCTCGGTCAGATCGCGCTCCCACATCGGCTGCGCCCGCGCAGCTTCAGCGCTGGCGAGAATCCGCTCGTAGGTCAGTCTTGCAGACGCACGGTCCTCAACCACCACAGGAAGAACGGGTGTCGCGACGTCCAGCAGCATGCTGGGGCGACCGGAGCCCAGAGAACGCAGCAGCGCGATGTCAGCGACGGTGCCGCTGCCCGCACCGTCGTCCGTGTACACATGCTGCAGCACATCGTCGAACATGATGCGCTCGCCGTCGTATCGAAGCACGAAGCTGCCGCCGGCGAATGCCGCCATGGCGTGAGACAGATCGCGGGCCTGGGCCCGCGACAGAGCGTCGGGTGCGACGGCCATCACATGCATTGTCGTGTCGAGCGCAAGAGAGGCGACCGACATCGAGCTCAGTTCGCTGATGAGCGATGGCACCTCGCGCAGCTGCGTTGCGATACCGAGGATCGCGCGGATGTTCTCGACGACGCGTCCGCCATCACCCTCCACCGCGGCGAGCTCGGCGTCGGAGGCGAGATGGCGCGCGAGCCTGCGCAGCTCGGGCAGATGCGCGAATCGGATCGCGATGGTGGGAATGTCGTAGTCGGTGACAGTCCCCATCGGCGCGACCTCGTCACCTCGTGCCCGCCGGATCGCAGCGAGCGCAGGCTCGGGTTCGACCGACGGGATATAGCCGAGCGATGGCATCGCCGCGGCTTTGCGCGCCAGTGCGAGCGCATCGGTCGTGGTCGCGTGGTACGCCACCCAGGCCTCGTGCCCTGGCTCACCATGTGCTGCGTAGGCGGGCGTCTCCAGGACGCCGTCGATCCGGAAGGGCGGAATGGCGCGTAGCGCCTCCAGGTACACGGACCACGCACGGTCCGCCTCCGGAACCGCGCGGATGGGCGCCGTCAGCTCGGCGACGTAGTCATGCGCAACGGTGGGCGACGCGATGGCATACCGCGCGCTCAGCAGCAGGTACGACGCGAGGCACAGGCCCAGAATGGCGAGCACGCCGTTTCGCGCGCAGACGAAGGCCCTCACAAGTGGCGGACGCGCGCGGCGCTTGGCCCGCCGGATGAGTTTCGATGCCAGCGCAACGTCGCCGAAGGACGTGACGAGATCCTCCGATGTGCGGCCTGCGTCCAGCCCTTCCTGCAGGTGTGAGGCGAGTTCACGGGCCACATCCACCTTCTCATTGCGCCACAGCCGCGTCCGGCCCACGACACGCAGCACGAGATCGCGCAGCGGCGCGGGGAGGTCGTCGTCCAGAGCGACCTCCACGTCCAGCGCGCTGGAGAGCCTGCCGCGGCACAGATCCGTCAGCGGCGTGGTGCACAGGCGACGTGTGACGGAACCACTCATGCGGAACCCCCCGTCGGCTGCAGGATGCCCAGACCGGTCATGGCCCGGGCCAGTGTTCGCCACTGCTCGGTGCTCTCGGCGAGCCGGCGCCGACCGGCGTCGGTCAGCCGGTAGTACTTCCGCCTGCGCCCGGACTCCGCCGTGGTCCAGTGGGCTTCGATGTGCCCCTTGCCCTCGAGGTTGTACAGGAGCGGGTAGAGCGTGGAGTGGCCCATGGCCAGCAGCCCATCGGACCGCTGGGCCAGAGCCTCGGCAAGCTCGTAGCCGTACATCTCCCCCGCCTGCAGCAGCCGCAGCACGGCGACCGGCCCCGCTCCCCGCATCAACTCACGCTCGATCTTCACGGCAATGGCTCCTCATACTATGTGACACATAGTATACGGCACCAAACCATCCCTGATCCACCAATTCTGAGAAGACGGCCCAAGGATGGTGATTGCGCGTTGCCTCGGGTGTTCCGGAGCCAAAGATGTGGACGAGGAATCACTCGCACGACCGCCGGAGCCCTTCGATATGTCCTTGTCCCGCCTCATCGCCTGCACGGCGGCCTTCACCGCTTCGACCGCACTCGGGCAGAACGTCACCGTCACCCTGACCGGGCCGGCCACCGCCAGCCCCGGCGAATCCGTGACAGTGACGGTCTCGGCCACCGTGGACACCCTCCCGGGCGGTGCCATCGCGGGGTATGGCCTGGACGTCGCGGCAACCACTGGAGCGAGTGCTGTGTCGGGCTTCGCGCCGGCGATCAGCCCCACGCTCACCCTTGGGACGGTCGCCGGCACACCCGGTCCTGGGGGCCTCAACCGGGTCGTGGGCGGGCAGCTGGCCAACATCTTCAACCTGAACCCGAGCATCGACACGGCGACGACCCTCACCCTGTTCACGACGGAAGTCACGATCGACGCCGGGGCCTCGCTGGGCACCACCGTCACGATCGATGTCTCCCCCGTCACGGGTGGTGGCGTGCTGCTGTACCCGAGCACCATCGCGGGCACGTCCGTCCGGGCTCCTGCCGATGGCGGGACATCGCTGACGACCGTGCCGCTGAACATCCTGGTGCCGCTGCTCTGCGTCGGTGACGTCAATGGCAACGGCGCCACCGACCTGACCGACTTCACCCTGCTGGCCCAGAACTTCGGGGCCACCGGGCTGCCCAGCGGCAGCGGGCAGAGCCGTCCGCTGGGTGATCTGAACGACGACGGGAACATCAACCTGTCCGACTTCACGATCCTGGCCAGCGACTTCGGCTGCTCGTCGTAAAGGCGCGGCCTCCAAGACCGAATTCCCGGTTCGGCGGTCTGCCTGCGGATCCGAGGGACTCTCGGTGCGCGGTCGTCGTGACAGCGTGCGAAAACCCCGCTTTGGCGGCCGAGACACCAAGGCCCCAGAAAAATCGGTCATTCTTCCTTGACCCGCGATGGTCCGGAGGCACGTTATCTACGCACACGTCACAGGGAACACGTCAGTCCCCTGAGAATCAGGAATGCAAAGCTCACCGGTTGCTGTCATTGCGCACGTGCCGGGGAGTGTTTGAGGGAAGTCGAACACGTCATGCTCCATGTCATCGATTCGCTGATCTCCGCGGTGATGCGTCGGTTCAGGCCAGCGCCTGTTCCCGTTCGCGTCCGTCGCTGATCGCCCGGAACTGCACGGCGTCACACCCTGCGCACGCCGCGACACTCCGGTCACATCGCGTGACATGGCCAGGACGAAGGAGAAGTGAAGACACATCGCAGCTGAGGTGCACTTTGCTGCGATTCAACAGGTTCCCATTTATCTCTGTCTGACTCACAGAGAAAAAGCTTGTTCCCTTTTCTTGGCTGAAGGCGCCCCGCTCCACCCCTCCCTGTGCAGTGGGGCGCTTTCATGCGCTCAGTGCGCACCGCTTCGGGAATATGATCCGTGCGAAGGGAGCGCGCCACATGGACACATACCACTGGCTCGACGTGCAGCGCATTGGCGAGGAGCTTGCGGACCTGTATCCGGAGCGGGATCCGTTCGCCACGTCATTCCCGGATCTTCGTGCGCTCGTCGAGCGGCTCGACGGCTTCGAGCCCGAGGCTGACCACCCTGTCAACGAGCGCATCCTCGAGGCGATCCAGCAACACTGGAACGATGAGCGCGAGGGCATCGTGCGCGACGACGACTGAGCGGCGGACGCGCCGCGCCCGAGCCCCGCTCACTGCGGACGCACGGAATCGATCGTGCATGCACGTGCGCGGTTGGCGGCGACGCGGGCATACACAGCGTGACCGAGATGGCTGATACCCGGGATGTACATCGTCCATGCGAGGAGTGCGCCGAGCGGGGTCTGCATGAGTGCGCGCCGCATGGCGGGGAAGCCGAGGAGCGTGCGCCCATCGCGCGTGCGCATCGGAATGCCCCGCATCGCTTCTTCAATGTGCACGGGAAGTTCTTGCTTGGGCACCTGCATCATGTCCTCCACGCGCAAGCGTCCAAGCCAGTCCAGGGCGCGCAGAATGCGTGTTGAACGGCGGCACATACCGCAAGCACCGTCGAAGTACAGGGTATCCCGCTCCATGCCTGATTGAAGGCGCGCAGCGGCGCCACCGCCTAGAGTCCGTCCCATGGATATGCAGGATGTCCTCATCGTCGGGGCTGGCCCCATCGGCATCGAACTCGCCGTGGCCCTCAAGCGGGCAGGCGTGGACTACGCGCAGCTCGATGCGGGGCCAATTGGTTCGACCCTGACGTGGTGGGCACCGCAGACACGGTTCTTCTCCTCCCCGGAGCGGATCCAGATCGCGGGCGTTCCGCTGCAGACAGTGACGCAGGACAAGGCCACCCGCGAGGAGTACCTCACCTACCTTCGCGGCGTGGTGCAGCAGTTCGATCTCGACATCAGCACATACGAACGTGTGACGTCGATACGTCGGGTGTCGGATCACTTCGAGCTCACCACGCACGGTCTCACCGGCGAGCGTGAGCGGCGGGCTCGGACCGTGGTGCTTGCCATCGGGGACATGCACAAGCCGAAGCTGCTCGACATTCCGGGCGAACATCTGGAGCACGTGTCGCACTACTTCCGGGATCCGCACCAGTACTTCCGCAAGCGCGTGCTGATCGTCGGCGGGAAGAACTCCGCCGTGGAAGCGGCGATCCGCTGCTACCGCGTTGGAGCGCACGTCACCATCGCCTATCGCAAGAGTGAGTTCTCTGAGCGTGTGAAGTATTGGTTGCGTCCGGAGCTGCTTCACCTGATCAAGACGAACGCGATCGGCTTCCTGCCGCAGACGACACCCGTCGAGATCACGCCAGGCTCCGTGCTCCTTGCGCGGACGGATGAAACTGGTGCGCCGACGACGGACACGCATGCAATCGAAACCGATTTCGTGCTGATGATGACAGGCTATCGGCAGGACCCGACCCTGCTCGAGCAGGTGGGCGTGGAGCTCCAGGGCGAGGGTCGGGCACCGACGTACAACGGTCGAACCATGGAGACGAACGTGCCGGGTCTGTACGTCGCGGGGACCGCGGCGGCGGGGACGCAGATCGGCGGCGTGAAGGTCTTCATCGAGACCGCTCACGTGCATGTCACGCGCATCGCCGCGGCGCTGACGGGCATCGCGGTCGAAGAGGATGCGCTGGAGACGCCGGAGTACGCCTTGCCGGAGAGCTAGATCCCGGCGGCCTCCCGTGCGATGACATCCCACGCAGCCCGGACATGCTGCTCACGCGTGTGTGCGCCGCCGATGGCCATCCTGATGACGAAGCGCGGCTCGGTCCCGCCGCTGGCAGGTGCGGGGATGATGGTGTGCGTCAGGAAGCACGCACCCGAGTTGTTCACACGATCGAGCAGGGCCCGCGTGTCGGCGTCGCCACGCTTCAGGCAGAAGCACACCAGGGAGAGTGACCGCTCGACGGGCATCTCGAAACGATCATCCTCGGCGACGAGCGACTCGAAGATCTCCGCCAGGCGCACTCCCTCGCGGATGTGGGCCTGCAGTCCTTCGACGCCGTAGTGGCGCAGCACGAACCACAGCTTGAGGGCGCGGAAGCGGCGTCCGAGTGGGATATGCCAGTCTCGGTAGTCGATGACCGCGCCGGCATCCGACGCCCGGTTGCGCAGGTACTCGGGTGTGATGGACAGCGCGCTCAGCAGGGCTTGCCGATCGGAGACCCACATGGCCGAGCAGTCGAAGTTCGTCAGCATCCACTTGTGCGGGTTGAAATTGAAGGAGTCGCACCCCTCGACGCCGTCGAGCATGCCGCGATGCTCCGGACAGATCAGGGCGCTGCCCGCCCATGCTGCATCGCAGTGCACCCATGCATGGTGGGTGTGCGCGATCTCGCCGATCGGGGCCAGTGGGTCGATGGCGCCGGTCGAGGTCGTTCCCAGCGTCGCGCAGACGAAGAAGGGAGATCGATCCGACGCCGCATCGGCGCCCATCGCAGCCCGCAGTGCGCTGGGGGACATCGCAAGGGCCGCATCGGTGTCGATCAGGCGCACGCGCTGTTCGGGCAGACCGATGATGCGGGCCGCCTTCATGACAGAGGAGTGTGCTTGCGTCGAGGTGTAGGCGACCAGCGCATCGGAAGACGCGGCACCATTCGTCACGGCGCGATGCCGGGCCGCGACGAGCGCCGTCAGGACGGCTTCACTTGCCGTCCCATGAATGACGCCCCCACCGCCCTCTTCGTGCTTCGCATTGGATCGGAACGCCGGCGGCAGACCGATCATGTCGGCAAGCCAGTCCAGCACGCGGGTCTCCATCTCAGTACATGCAGGACCAGTCTGCCAGAGCATGCCCTGCACACCCAGTCCGGCACACAACAGATCGGCAAGCATCGCGGGGTACGACGCGTTGGCAGGGAAGTAGCCGAAGAAGTCGGGCGACTGCCAGTGCATGACGCCGGGAATGACGATGCGCTGGATGTCCTCGACGATCGCGTCCCATGGCTCACCGTGCGGCGGTGGTGCGTCGGGCAGCATGGCGGCGACGTCACCGGGCTGCACGTCCGGACGAACGACGATCTCACCTGCCTGGAGCGCACGGTGATAGTCGCTGATCAGCTTGAGGAGCTGCGCACCAATGCGCTGAAAGTCGTCGCTCGGCATATGCGGCACGTTCATGCTGCTGCACGATACGTCGCGATCGTGATCGGCACACGTGGTGCAACCGGCACAGGCGGACCCCATTCCGGGCCGTTTCCCCGAGCGCCGCATGGGGACCGGCCGATGTCGCTCCTGCACCTCCGCCCGTCGGCGGAGGTCTTGCCCATGCACTGAACGGAGAACACCTATGTCGCGCCGTCTGCTGACCTCTGCCGCGATTCTCGTCGCCCTTGCGGGGACTACCGCTGCCCAGTCGATCTGGCCGTCGCCGAACAACGCGGTTCGCTATCGCCAGCCCGAAAACGTGTACGCGCCAGTCAAGGCGGAACTGATCAATCAGGGTGGTTCGGTGCGTGAGCAGCTGCGGTTCTCACCCGAGGTCGGCACGATCGAGCAGTTCGAGCTGACGATGAACGTGCAGGTGGAGATCGAGGAGTCCGAGTCCACCGCGGCGCCCGCGGCGACGAACGCCACGTCCATCCCGGTCGTGCTGGTCGGACGCTGCATGGTGATCCAGAACAAGGGCGCGCGGAACCTGGTCTCGTTCGAGATCACGGACACGCGGGCAACGGGTAACAGTGCGTCGGACGACGAGCGCACCGCCGCGATGGCCGCCGGCGAGCGTATGCGCGGCATCAACGTGCTCATGGAGATCGGTCGCTACGGCGGGGTCATCAGCAGCGAGCTGCTCATCCCCGAGGGCAAGGATGCCACGAGCGAGACTTACGCCCGCCAGATCGAGAATCTCTTCCGTGAGGCCATCGTCACCGTTCCGAGCCAGGAAGTCGGCGTCGATGCGACGTGGACCACCAGCCAGACCGTCATGTTCAACGGCATCGAGGTGGAACGCACCACGGAGTGCTTCCTCGAGTCGATCAAGGATGGCGTGGCCACGATTCGTGTGAAGACCATGACCAACGCCTCGAACCAGGCGATCGATGCAAACAACGTTCCCGGCGCGGCTGACGTGCAGCTCGTGCGTCAGACGGGTGACGGTAGCGGCACGTGGGAGATCCGTTTCGATCGCATCCTGCCGCAGCGCGCCCTGCTGACGGAGACGACCGAGCGCGTCTTCGAGAGCTCCTTCGAAGGCGCGGCGCAGCCGATGACCACGACGGTGCAGTCAGAGATGGCATACGAGCTTCGCAGCCGCCAGATGATGCAGGCAGGCGCCACCTCGTCGCGCCGCTAATCGGGAAGTGACGCGAGCTCCTGCTCGACGGCGTCAACCAGTCGCCCGACGGCATCGGCTCCGAAATCAAACGGCACGCCCGCGGTCTCGAAGAGCGTGGGCAGCGGGCGGGACCCGCCGAGGGACAGGGCCTCTTTGTAGGCGCCGAGTGCCGCGGCGGGTCCTTCCTTTAGGCTGCGCCGCCAGATGCCCAGCGCCCCGAGCTGCGCGATGCCGTACTCGATGTAGTAGAAGGCGTGGCCGAACAGGTGCCCCTGCCGCTGCCATGCGGTGGCCCGCTCCTCTTCGAGGCCGTCCCACGAGACATCGTGTCCGAAACGGTCCATCAGACCGTTCCAGAAGGTGCGACGATCGTCGCGGCTGTGCTCCGGGTTGGTGTACATCCAGTGCTGGAACGCATCGATGGTGGCGATCCACGGCAGGATGGAGATGGAGCCCTCCAGCTGCTTGCGCCGGGCCCGATCGGCATCTGCCGCGTCCGGGTAGTACGCATCCCAGTACGGCATGGTGAGCAGCTCCATCGTCATCGACGCCACTTCGGCGAACTCGATGTCGCTGTGGCGGTAGTCAACGATGGGCTCCTCGACGCAGAGGAACGAATGGAACGCGTGACCAGCCTCATGCACCATCGTCTCGACGTCACGATGCACGCCCGCGGCATTCATGAAGATGAAGGGGCTGCGTGACTTGTCGCGCATGTACTGATACCCGCCGGACGCCTTGCCCTTGCGAGAGTCGAGGTCAAAGCAGTCGGACATGTTGTCGCCCATGCTCTGGAAGAAGCCGGCGAGCTGGCCGTCGAGGCGTTGGAAGACGGTGCGGGAGCGCTCGATGAGATCCTGGCCATCTTGGAAGGGACGAAGCGGGGCACGGCCCTTCTCATCCACATCGAGATCCCACGGGCGCAGCGGTGAGACGCCGAGACGCTCGGCCCGGCGGGCGTCGAGCGTGCGCATGAACGGCACCGCGTGCTGCTCGATGGCCTCGTGGAAGCGTGCGCAATCCTCGGGCTGGTAGTCGAAGCGGCCCATGCGCAGATGCTGGTAGTCGCGGAAGTTCTTGAACCCCGCGTTGACGGCGCACTGGTGCCGCAACTGGACCATCTCATCGAGGATCGCGTCCACGGCATCGCGCTCGGCGAGTCGGCGTGACGCCACGCCGCGCCATGCCGCCTCGCGGGTCGCGCGGTCCTCGACCTGCATGTACCGGGTCATCTGCGGCAGGGTGCGCTCCTCACCCTCGAACTCGACGAGCATCGAGCCGCAGATCTGGTCGTACTTCTGGTCGAGCTTGGCGAGCTGCGTTTCCAGCGGCACGTTCGCCTCGCGGAAGAGCTCGTACTCGTTCTTCTTCTGACGGTTGAGCACTGCGTAGCGCTCATTCTCGGCCCCGGCCTGCTCGACGAGCTGCACGTGACGCTTGTCCAGCTCGGCAGACAGGGGCTTGAGCTTGGGCGGCACCTCATCAAGGTACGCCGTCCATGCGTTGGTGGCACCATCGTCGTCGGTGTGGCAGGTCATGCGGATGTAGAGATTCGCGCGAGCTTCTCCGGCGGCGGCGTCGAGTTCGCTGCGGTCGAGCAGCCAGGTCTCGAAGTCCGCCAGTGAGTCCACCGGTCGCTCCAGCAGGCCCTGGTACAGCGGGCCCAGCGCGTCCCACGTGGTCGCATCAAGGTTGTCAGGAACGTACGGCTCGGCGGCGCTCTGCGTCATGGGTGTCATCTCCGCGTGTGCAGGATTCGAGAGGATCATCCTACAGATCGTCCCTGCTCGGCGGTGATCGAGCGGCGCAAAAATGACGACGGCCCCGAGCATGTCGGGGCCGTCGGGAAGACACAGATTGTTCGATGCACTCAGCGGGCGAGGTCGCGCAGCTGGCGATCGATGTCACGGAACCACGACGGGCTGTAGGGCCACGGGTCGGGGTTCTCGAGGGACGGGGCGCGGTTGACCCAGCCCTTCATCTCACGAAGGTAGCGGCGGGCAACGCCGACCTGGCGGTTGCGCTCGTCGGCGGAGGGTGCTCCCTGTGCCGCGGAGACGGCGAGCTGCAGCTTGTTGCCGAGCTCGTTCAGCTTGACCTGTGCACGCCCGACATTCTCACGGAACTCCTGCTGGTACTCGTCGGCCTCGAAGCCGACCTCGACCCACTCCTCGCAGCCCAGGGCGCGAGCGAGCTCTTCCTTGGTGTCAACGACGGCCTCGGCGACGCCGAACTTCACGGCATCGTGCGAGTGGAAGGTCAGGATCTGGTCCTGCGGCGACACCATGTACTCACCGCTGTCGTCGTCGTACCAGACGACGTCGCCATCTTCCTCGATGTCGGCGGAGAGCGTCATGTAGACCTGCATGGCGCGCATGACGTACGGATCACGCTTGCCCCAGCCGGAGACCTGCTCCATCCACATGAGCTCGCGCTCAAGCTCGACACCCTCCATGGCCTCGGTGCCACCGGCGAGGTTGCGGAAGCCGGTGCAGGCGCCGATGTTGCCCTGCTTCATCATGTAGATCTCATCGAGGACCCACGCGGACATCGCCGCGGCGCTGATGGCCGAGTCGATCCAGGCGACGGCGCGGTAGCGCGGCTTCACCTCGTCACGCAGGTACTCGATGATGCGATGCTGCTCGATGAGGGCACCGCCGCCAGAGTTGATCTGGAAGACGATGATGTCCGGGCGCTGCTCTTCGGGCAGCTCGTCGAGCAGTCCGACGGAGTGCTCCATGGCCTTGGCGTTGAAAAAGGGCCCGACCATCTCCTCAAGGGTGATGAAGGCGATCTTGGTCGCACCTGCGGGGATGACGGGCGTCTCGGCCGTCGGCTCCTCGCCGGGGACGGCGATATCACGCTCGATCGACTTGATCTCGTCGGCCGGGATGATCTTCTCGTGGGTCAGATCACCGATCTTGATGACCAGGAAGATCGCACCGCCGACCTCGCGCTTGATCGTGCCCTCGAGCACGGTGCCGTCCTTGAGATGGACGACGTCCTTGGCGAGGGCGCCGGGCGCGGCGGTCAGCATCAGGGCCATCGCAACGGCGACGGTCAGCAGCGATCGGAGACTGCGAAACAGTGATCTCATGGCGTCGATTCTCCTCCGCCAGCGCTCAGCGGCGCTGGGCGGCCTTGTCGAGTTCCTGGGCCTTCTTGATCTGCTCGATCTGCAAGCTGAGGTTGGACTGGAAGTTCCCGCTCGGGTCCCAGACCTCCTCGAAGCGCTTCACGATGCTGCGGATCTGCCGAAGGATGTTCATCTGACGGCCGCGCGCACGCTTGCGGTCGTTGTAGCTGCCGTCCACACGGATCCGGTTGAATTCCTCCCAGAGCATGCCGGGGGTCTGCTGGCTCTGGCTGATCTGACGCAGGGCGTTCTCGATGGAGTCGGACCACTCCTCGAAGATGCGCTGGCCGCGGTGATCGACGAACTCGTAGTTGCGATGCACCCGAAGTGCGTGGGCGATATCGGCTTCGGAATCGCAGATGCCCTTGGACACGCCCAGCTTGTAGGCAAGGTCGGAGCCCAGGATCAGACGGTCGTTGAAGTTGCGAACCGCCTCCAGTTCCTCGTCCTTGTACTCGCCGTCACCGCTGTCGGTCAGCACGACCCAACCGGCCCGCTGCTCGTCGGCCGTCGGCTTGCGCTGCATCAGCTCGGGCTCACCACCGACCATGCGATAGGCGAGCCAGTAGCTGCGCCGGGCCATGGCGTTGATGATCTCCGGACCGAGGACGTAGCCGCCGTCAAGGGCGAAGCCGTGCGCGTGACCGAATCGGGCCGAGATGAGCTTCTCGTCCACCATGTCATCGCCGCTGTCGAAATCCTCGAGGTCCTGCGAGAATCCCATGGCTCCATCGGTGGTGAAGTAGATCTCGCGGCTGAGCCACGGCAGGAACGCGGCACCGTCAAAGGCGCGATCGATCCAGAAGACGATGCGACGACCCTTGGTCTGCGTTTGCTCCTCGATGATCGGCCCGAGCTGCTCGGCCCGGAAGATGCCGTCGAAGCCCAGACGCGGGTCAGCCTCGCAGTTGAGCTTGATCACGACGATGTGCTTGTCGCGCTTGGCCGGATCGACCACGCCGGTCATCGCACCGCCGCCCAGCGGCTGTGACACGATGTCGCCGAAGACGCGATCGACGTCCTCGAACATCTCGCGGAGCGGGGTGTCGGAAATGTCGCTGCCGAACGAGCCCTCGAGCTCGACCAGGTAGATCAGAGCGGCGTTGGGATTGCGCTCCTTGCGGGCGTCGTCGTTGTCGTCGTCGTTGTCCAGAATGCGGATGGCATCGCCGTCTTCGGCAGGTGCCACGGCGTCGAGCTGCAGTTCGAGCACCTCGGTCTTGCGGTAGCGCGTCTCAACCGGGGGCATATTGCCGTAGTGCACCCGGAAGACGTACTCGGTTGCCGTCTCCTCGAGGAGCTCGCCATCGACGACGCGGCCGTTGAGGAAGATCAGCCGGTCCAGATTGCCGTCTTCACTCGAAGCGAACGCCTGCGGCGCAAGGCTCAGTGTGAACAGAGCAAGAAGGACAACCAAAACCCGAACGTTGCATGCCGACATGGAGCGTATCCTCACCGCTAGAAACCAAGATCCCTGAGCAAGCCCTCAAACAGATGGCTGTATTCCGGGATTTTCACCCGCAGGACGACCATCGCCCGCTCGCGCGAGACCTGGAATGCTTCATCCTCAGTATATGACTGAGGATGGCGGCGGTTCCGTTGGGATTGTCACTGATGACCTGACGCGAGGTCCCGCACGATGGCGAGCGCCTCGTCCCGCGATGCGATGCGGCCCTCCAGCTGGGCGTCGTACACCGCGTTGAGCCACGTTCCGAAGGTCGGGCCGGGGAGGAATCCCGCCGCGATGAGATCATCCCCATTGAGCAGGGGATTCGGGGCGAGCCCGCCGTGGAGCGTCGCCAGATGCGCGACCTCGGAGGCGATCATCGCCGCTCGAGCCGGGTCCAGTACCTCCAGCAGCCGCGCGGCACTCTGGTAGGACGCCGACGCCGCCAGGCGCTTGCGCCGTGCGACGGCAAAGCCGTCCCAGACGCCCGCGAGCTCGGTCAGCGTCGCCAGCGCGTGCCGCATGGCGTCGCGTTCGTCGTTGGTCAGGCACAGGGCTGCGCGCCATCGGGGGATCACGTCCGCCGCCCGTGTCGCCAGCGCGTCCGCGTTGCGAGAGTCACCCGCCGCCGCGGCTCGATCGATGGCCCAGGCAGCGAGCGCGACGGGGAAGGACGCATCGGCGCCGAGGCCTCCATCGCTTCGAGCGGCACATCACCCATGGCCGGCTCATCGAGTGTCGGCCCATCCAATCCGAGCGCGTGCATGTATGACGCGGCGTCTGCTCGCTGCGCGTGGCCAAACATCCGGCGCAGCTCATCGCCGATGCGCTCGCGGCTGACGCCGGCCAGCTCCGTCGCGTGCCGCCGCACCGCCTCGGCCGTCCCGACGTCCAGCGCGAAACGAAGCCGCGACGCGAATCGCACGGCCCGCAGGGCCCGCAGGTTGTCCTCGGCAAGCCGCGCTTCGGGATCCCCCACTGCGCGCACCATGCGCGCGTCGAGATCGGCGAGGCCCTGGACGTGGTCGATCACGCGCCCGCCCGGTCGATCGCCAGTGTCGAGTGGGTCGATAAACAGCGCATTGATCGTGAAGTCACGGCGCAGGGCGTCCTGCTCGGCATTGCAGAAGGTCACGGCGTCTGGTCGCCGGCCGTCTGAGTAGCCGTGCTCGACGCGGAACGTCGCGACTTCCACCCAG
This sequence comes from Planctomycetota bacterium, assembly GCA_039818905.1. GTDB lineage: Bacteria > Planctomycetota > Phycisphaerae > Phycisphaerales > UBA1924 > JBCBTA01. The sequence goes on along the minus strand of JBCBTA010000002.1, from coordinate 2,298 downwards.
ATCTGATTCTTGCGCACCAGCACGACGCCAAAGGCGCGGCCGACCTCGCGCGTGCGCCGGAACAGGGCGCTGATGCGCTCCGGCGGGGCGTCTGTCGCGACGTCATAGTCCTCCGGCGCGCGCCCCAGCAGCTCATCGCGCACGCAGCCTCCGGCGAAGTATGCGACATGCCCCGCCTCGGTGAGGCGTCGGACGATCTCTGTCGCGGCTTCGCGGTGGTCCTGCATGAAACGAACGCCTCACGAAGTCGAGCGCATGTACCAGTGCACTGCGGTCGAGCCGTACACGTGCGTCTCGGGCCCTTCGAGTCCCTCGAACGCCAACGGCACGACGACATGCTCGATGATCTCACCTTCGTCGGAGGTGATCGCGTCGGCAAAGGGCCACGGCGTGCGAAGCAGCGCGTAGCCCGTGTCATCGAGCATCTCGGCGCAGCGACGAAACTGATCGATGATGCGGCCGCGCTGGGCCTCGTCCTGCATCATGGGGTACGGCGGATCGAAGAGCAGGACGTGTGTTGGTCGCGGCATCGACGCGAGGGCAGCGGGCCCCAGCGCATCAGCCTGGGCGATGCGAGCCCGATCACCAATGCCGAGCATCTCGATGTTGCGGCGGAGCAGCTTGAGCGCCGTGCGATCGCGTTCGACGAAGACGCACTCGCTCGCGCCGCGCGAGATCGCCTCGAAGCCGAAGGAGCCGGAGCCGGCGAAGACATCGACGAACGGCTGCCCCTCGACGTGTCCCTGGAGCATGTTGAAAATGGAGCCCCGGACGCGGTCCGGAAGCGGGCGCGTGGTGGCGCCGTCCCTGGCGGTCTCAATCTGTCGGCGCCGAAGATCGCCGGCGATGATCCGAAGCATGCGTTGCAGGATACGCGCTCAGCGGATGCCCTACCGTTGTGACATGCCCGAGCAGACGCCATCGAGCAACCAGGATGACGCCGCGGGGCGCGTTCGCCTGGGCCCACGCGTGTTCGTGCCGGAGTCGGCACTGACCATGCGGGCGGTGCGCAGCTCCGGGCCGGGCGGCCAGAACGTCAACCGGCGCAGCACCAAAGTCGAGCTTCGCATCGCGGTCGATGACATCCCGCTCATGCCCGCGGCGTCCGCCCGACTGCGGCGACTGGCCGGGTCCCGGCTGGCGGAATCGGGCGAGATCATCCTCACATCCGATGAGCACCGGACGCAGAAGCGCAATCGGGAGGCATGCCTCGAACGCCTGCGGACGCTGGTCATCCGCGCACTGGAGCGCCCCAAGCCCCGCATCGCCACCAAGCCGAGCCGCGGGGCCGTGCAGCGCCGGCTGGACGAGAAGAAGCAGCGCGGTCAGCGCAAGCGGGATCGCGGGTGGCGCCCGGACTGACAGGTAGACTCTCCGCTCCATGGCAAAGACCAAGAAGAAGACCAAGCCCGCTCGCGCTCCACTTCCCGCCTGGAAGAAGACCCTGTTCATCGGCGCCAGCGTGCTGCTCCCGATCGTGGCCATCGGCGCGGTCGAGATGATGCTGCGACTCTTCGGGCTCGGCGGGCACCCCGCGACGTTTCGCACCGTCGCAAACACACCCGATGGCGGTTCCGTTGTCCTGACGCAGAACGACGGACCGGCCTCCTTCTTCTTCCGCAATCGGCGCCTGCCCGGCAATCTGCACGCGACCGGCTTCCGCATGCCGAGGCCCGAGGGCACCGTGCGCGTCATGCTGTGCGGCGCGTCGGCCATCAAGGGCTTCCCGCAGAACCGCGCGTGGGCTCCGTCGGCCTTCCTTGAGGTCATGCTCGAGGATGCGTGGGGCCGCGATGTCGAAGTCATCAACCTCGGCGTCACCGCGATCGCGAGTTTTCCCGTCTCGGAGATCCTCGCCGAGGCAGTGGCGTATGAGCCCGACCTGATCGTCATCTACGCCGGGCACAACGAGTTCTTCGGCGCCTACGGCGTCGGTTCACTGGTCAAGGCGGGCAACTCGCCCGGCGTCATCCGCGCGCAGCGCCGCGCACGGTCGCTGGCGCTCTTCCAGGTGGTGGACAATCTGCTCGTCGGGCAGGGACCCGAGCCCGAGAAGGGGCGCACGTTGATGGAGTTGATGATCGGCGAGACATATGTCGCGCCGGACGATCCGCTTCGTGACGCCGCGGCGGGCAATCTCGAAGCCTTCATCGGCGACATGATCGACACCTGCGATCGCAGTGGCGTGCCGGTCATGGTGTGCACACTGCCGATCAACGAGCGCGGCCTTGCCCCGATCGGCACGTCCCTGGTGCCGAGTTCCGTGGACGCAGCAAGGTTCGATCGCCATCACGCGCT
>JBCBTA010000001.1:0-33941 GCA_039818905.1 Planctomycetota bacterium | reverse complement strand
CGGTGATCCGGAGGGTTTCAAGGAGTCGGGCTGGTTCGACAACGATGACTTCTGGTGGAACTGCAACGCCACCGACTGGGCCTACACGGCAGAGTGGGCCTCGGCACCGGAGGATCATCCGATGTACACGCCGGTGCACCGCTACGCCCGCAACATCATCGTGAGCCTGAACCACTGGATGACAGGGTGGGTGGACTGGAACATCGTGCTGGATCGTCGCGGTGGCCCGAACCATGTCGGCAATTTTTGCGGGGCGCCGATCATGATCGATACAGAGACGCAGTACGTGTACTACACGCCGATTTACCATGTGCTTGCGCAGTTCAGTCGCACGATCAGGCCAGGGGACCAGGCGGTGTGGACCGAGCGAACACTGCGCGGTCTCGACTCCGATGCTCTGCATACCTGTGCGACGATCAATGATGCAGGTATTCTCAGCGTTCAGGTGCTCAACACGACGAAGGCACCGATCGACTACACCCTGCGCATTGGAGAGGATCGCGCAAAGATGACGATCCCTGCCAATGCCGTACAGACAGTCCGGGTGCAGTTGTAGGGCAGGGACATCATTCCGGCGGCCGGCAACGGATCACGCTTGAAGGAGAATGACATGGACATCCGCAAGTACCTGGTCGAGTTCATCGGCACCTTCTTTCTCATCCTCACCATCGGCATGACGGTGATCGATCCGGGCGGTGCCGGGGCAATGGCGCCTTTGGCGATCGCATCGGTCCTCATGGTGATGATCTATGCCGGTGGCCACATCTCCGGGGCCCACTACAACCCTGCGGTGACGCTTGCGGTGCTGCTTCGCGGGAAGTGTCCTGTCAGCGACCTTGTGCCCTACGTCATTGCGCAGCTCGTCGCGGCAGTCGCTGCCGCTGCACTGGTCCGGTACCTCAAGGTTGATGCCGAGATCGTGGCCATGGCCCCGGCCGTCGTCCCCGCCCTGATCGCCGAGTTCCTGTTCACCTTCGCACTGGTGTACGTGATCCTCAACGTCGCGACGACCAAGGCGGCCGAAGGCAATTCGTACTATGGCCTGGCGATCGGCTTCACGGTGCTGGCCGGCGCGTATGCCGTCGGCGGGATCTCTGGCGGTGCATTCAACCCGGCGGTCGCGATCGGTCTGGTCGTGATGGGGCTCGTCGATGCCTCGGACGTCTGGATCCACCTGGTGGCCCAGGTCGCCGCAGCCATCGCCGCGGCTTTCATCTTCAAGTTCGCCGTCAACGAACCTTCGGACGCCTGAGCACAGTTAGTGTGCTGTCGCGAGGGTGGCTGTGCCTGATGTCGCCACCGTCGGTGCGCGCGTCACCAGGATGTACGCACCTGGGATGAACAGCAGCGCAACGAGTGACGCCCCGGCGATGCCGCCAACAAGGACGATGGCGAGTGACGGCCAGAAGTCACCGCCGACGAAGAGCAGCAATGGCAGGAATCCGCCGATGGTGGTGAATGTCGTTGCGAGGATGTGGCGCGTGCATCCCATGATCGCGTCCACGATTGCTTCGCGATCACCGGTCGCCGCTCGCGGATCGGCCCGGATGGCCGCGAGAACGACGATGCTGTCATTGAGCGCGACGCCGATGAGGCCGAGCGTTCCGAGGATGGTGTTGAAGCTGATCGGGAAGCCAATGGACCACGTGGACAGCAGCGCGAGCCCCATCGAGAAGATGGCCACGCAGCCGAGGATGGCGGCGTAGGTCACGCTGCGGAACGCGAGGACCAGCGTGGCGACCATCATGATCACGAGCAGGGGCGCGAACTGTGCGAGGTTGGAGGTCGCTTCGCCATCCTGCTCCTGGGCTCCGCCCAGTTCGATGCGATAGCCGGCCGGCAGGGCAAAGCCGCCCGCCTCCATGGTCGCCAGGATCTCGGCACTGACATCGATCGGGAGTGACTCGTTGCGCAGGTACGCCTTGATGGTGTTGGTACGTTCGCCGTTGAAGCGGGTGATGCCCCCGATCTCAGGACGCAGTGTGAAGTCACCGAGCGCTGCGGCGCTGAGCCAGCGGTCCAGCTGCGGGTCAACGAAGACCGTTGACGTGATGGAGGAGAGGTCATTTCGATGCGCATCGGGAAAGCGCACGCGGACGGGCAGTCGCTCCAGATCCTCGATGATGCTGCCGCCCACGGCTCCGTCGATGGACGCCTCGAGCTGGGTCGCGAGCGTGGTCAGCGAGATGCCACTGATTCGTGCTTCGCTCTCGTCAGCCTGGAAGAAGAGCTTTGGCTCGCCGCGTGGCATGGTTGCCTGCGTATGGATGACGTCGGGGTGCTGCTGAAGCGCGATGCGGTACTGATCGCCAAGCTGCTGCAGCGTCTCGACACTCGGGCCGAAGATGCGGTATTCGATGTCCGCAACGACGGGTGGTCCCTGGGCGAACTGCCGCACAACGATCTGGGCGCCCGGGTGCCGCTCATCGAGGAAGGCCTGTGCTTCGTCAAGGAGCGTCTTGGTCCGCGCGGCGGATGATGTCGTGATGACCGCATGCGCGTAGTTGGGCGAGCGGTCCTGATTCATGATCAGGTTGTAGTACACCATCGGGAAGCTGCCGCCGACCAGCCATGAGACACCTTCGACGCCGCCAAGTGAACGGAGATCCTCTTCGATCTCGATGGTCGTCCGGCGTGTCGCGGCAATCGAGGCATCACTTGGCATCCACACCCGCAGCTCAAACATGTTTCGATCGACTGGCGGGAAGAACTGGTTGCCCAGCGTCGGCGCGATGACGAACCCCGCGACCGGAGCCGCGGCGGCAATGGCCATTGGGACAACCGGGACGACCATGAGCCTGCCCAGCGCGCGGCGCGACAGGACGGCGAGCCAGCGGGGGGCAAGGCCATCGCGGTACCAGCGGCGGGGGGCATCCTTCGGCGTCGGCCTGGTAAAGAGACCCGCGAGCGCGGCGGTGATGCTCAGGGCGATCCCGAAGGATGCGATGATCGCGAGCACGACGCTCGAGCCGATCGAGCCAACGAAGTCGCCGGCGCTGCCTGGCAGCAGCATGATCGGCGCGAAGGCCAGCACCGTCGTGATGGTCGAGGCGAGCAGGGGAACCGCGAGGTGGTGCACCGAGCTGCCGACGGCTTCGAGCGCGCTCTTGCCCTGCGCCTTTGCCGAAGTGACTTCGTCGGTCATGACGATCGCGTTGTCGATGAGCAGCCCCAGCGCGATGATCAGACCAAAGATCGACATCTGGTGGATCGCGGCCCCGGTGACCTGCCATCCGACGATGACAAGCGCCACGACGAGCGGCAGGGCGATGGCCACGATGACCGCCGGTCGAAAGCCCATGATCACGAAGACCGCGGCCAGGATCACCATCGCGCCGGCGAGCAGGTTCTCAATGAGGACGCGCAGTCGCTCCGAGGTGTAGGAGGCCTGCTCAAAGACGCGCTCGATGCCGATTCCGGGAGCACGGCTTGCTTCGAAACGACTCAATGCCGCATTGACGTCCCTCGCCCAGACATCGACGCGGACACCGCTGTCAACCCGGGCGGCGACAAGCACCGATCGACGCCCTTCAACGATGGCGATCGCCTCCTCAGGCGTGCGCCAGCCACGATCGACGGTGGCGATGTCGCCCACGGTGAGCATCGAATCGCCCTGGCCCGAGGCGATGGTGACGGCCTTGATGCGTCCGAGGGTCTCCAGTTCTCCTTCAACCTCGATCAGGACGTCCGACGTCTCGGTGCGCAGCGCGCCGCCGGGTCGCTTGGCGTCCGAGCCGGCGATGATCTGGGCAAGCCGGTCGGGGGAGAGGCCGAGTTCCGCAAGCTCATCGGGATCGACCCGGATCGTGATTTCCTCCTCGGGTGCGCCGTAGATCCGGACCAGTTCCGTCCCGTTGAGGTTGCGCAGCTCGTCGGCGAGATCTTCGGCCACGCGATTGAGCATGCCGACGATCGGTGTTGCGTCGGCATCCCACGTAACGCCGAGGATGAGTGTGAAGGCCGCCGGGTCGCGCTTGTCGTCCACGAACGGTTCGCCGACCTCCTCGGGAAGCAGGCGTTGTGCCTCGCCGATCTTGTCCCGGATTTCGGCGAAGAGCTGCTGATTGTTCTCGGAGGTGACTTCCGGGGCAAGCTCGATCGAGACAACGGAGACGCCCGCCTTGGATGTCGAGTCGAGGTCCTTGATGGCGTCGATCTCGTCGAGCGCATCCTCCAGCACCTCGGTGACGAGCGCCTCAACGCGCTGGGCCGAGGCACCGGGCACGGGCGTGATGACCAGCGGGCCGCGGTTGGTGATCCGCGGATCCTCCAACCGAGGCAGTGACAGCCCGCCCCAGACTCCGCCGATGAGAATCGCTGCGATGGTGAGCCACAGCAGATGTCGGTTCCGGAAGAACAGCGTGCTCAGCCCGTGATGCTGGCCGTCGTGCTGGCTCATTCAGCGATCTCCGCATCGTCGCGTCGGATGGTCATGCCCGGCACCACGCGGTGCAGCCCGGTGGACACGAACCGCTGCCCATCGACAAGCGCGCCGCGGACGAATGCCCGGTCCGCCTCGACATGCAGCAACTCGACATCCGACTGCAGAAGTCGCGGCTGCACATCGTCGCTCAGGGCATACAGGGACCACAGACCGCGTGTGCCCTCCGTGAGGGCCTGCATCGGAACCCAGAAGCCGCGGCTGTCAACATCGCGCTCGACTTCCAGCCGCGCGAGGTCGCCGCGGCGAAAGGACGTCAGCTCCGCATTCAGACGCACGATGACATCGACGGCTCGCCCCGCACGATCGCGCGTTGGGAGGATGGACGTGACAGTGCCGACGACGTCGCTGCCACCGACATCAACGGACACCGTCTGTCCGATGGACACCACGTCTACCGATGAGCCGGCGATGCCGATGCGTGCTTCCGGATTGCCGCGTTCGAGGAGGGAGACGACGGGCGTGCCGGGTGCGAGCACACGGCCGGCGTCCACGTATCGTGCGCCGACGATCGCATCGAACGGGCTGCGGATCGTCATCTTGCTGATATCGATGTCGATCGAGCCAACCGCCGAGTCCGCGCGCTGCAGTGCCGCGGCTGCCGCGGCTCGATTCTGCTCGGCATCGTCAAACTCACGCCGATTCGTCGCGTTGAGTTCCAACGCCTCGCGGAGTCGATTGAGCGTGAGATCAGCGAGATTGAGTCTGGCCTGGGCTTCGTCGCGCGCCGCGATCAGCTCATCGCGCTGTGCCTGCAGCCGATCGCTGTCGAGCATCGCGACCTCATCGCCCGTCTCGATGATCTGGCCTTCTTCGACGAAGACGCGGGCGACCTTGCCGGCAAGCTCGAACCCGAGGTCGCTCTCCTGCCGGGCCTCGAGCCGCCCGAGGAACTGTCGCTGCACGGTGTAGCCGTCCTGCCACAGAACCACCTGCGTGGAGACGACCAGCGGCTCATCGCCAGGCCCGCTTCGTTCCTCCGCAGGGACCGAGTGCACGACGAAGCCGAATGCGGTGACCGCGCTGATCACGATCAGCACACCGCCGATCGTCATGCCGCGGCGCTTCCAGGGTCCGGTCGGTGTGGTCATGACTGCGCTCCATCGCTGCGTGTGGATGCCGGGCGACCCAGAAGCAGCGCTTTGGTCGCCGCGGCGACATCCTGCCGAAGCTCGGCGGACGTGTGCGGGTCCAGACTGCGCGCGAGCATCATCGCGCCCGCCATCTGGGCGTACGCCATGAGGGCGATGCGTCTGGCGGTGGGTGGGTCGAAGGGGAGGTGGTCGATGATGCGATCGAGCCGTCGCTGCACCGCGTGGCCGAATGCGTCGTGCGCGGCGGACGTCGCGCGGGTGACTTCCGATGTCAGTGAGGGGAGCGGACATCCCTGCCCGGCGTGGGCGCAGTGCGCATCACTCATGTACATGTCCACCCAGGCGTTGATCCAGGCTTCGCCCTCGAGATGCTCGACCTGTCGCTCAAGCCAGTCGCCTGAGGTGTTGGCTGCGTGTCGTACTGACTCTGCAAAGAGGTCGTCCTTGCTCGGGAAGTGGGCGTAGAAGCCGCCATGCGTCAGCCCGGCATCACGCATGACCTGTGCGACGCTGGTCTCGGCAAAGCCCTGCGTCCGGAAGCGTGCCGCGGCTGCGTCGAGGATTCGGGTTCGTGTGTCGGTGGATGTCCGTGGCATTACTGGCACTCCAATATGATGATCATCATCATATCAAGTGAATGCAGGCGTGTCCAGGAGAAAGGGGGTGACGAAAAACCTATCAAAATACAAACATACATCCCCCGCGAGAGCGAGTGCCGCTGTCTTCGCACAGGCGACGGTCGTCGATGCGGGGATGTGGTCAGATCACAGCAGCAGGACGGTCGCCAGCAGCAGGAAGATGCCCATGGAGGCGACATCCGTCGCGGTGGTCAGGAAGATGCTGGATGCAGTCGCCGGGTCGGCCCCAAGTCGCTTGAGGATGACGGGGATCATGGTGCCCGCGATACCGCTGACGACGCAGCTGGCTGTGAGGGCGACGAAGACCACGAAGCTCAGGCGGAAGGGATGCTCCTCCCCCTTGATCGATGCGTAGATGTACATCGCGACCGATGCGGAGATGGAGACGAGCGCGCCGTTCAGCAGGCCCAGCAGCGCTTCCTTCATCGCCTGCCGTTTGCTGCCGCCTGGTTTGAGGTCGCCGAGCGTCATGCCGCGCAACGTCACGGCGAGCGCCTGGCAGCCGGTGTTGCCGGACTGCCCGGCCATCACCGGGAGGAAGACGGCCAGTGCGACGACCTTCTCGATCGTCCCTTCGAAGAGACCCACGACGAACGCTGCGACGAATGCGGTCACAAGGTTGAGCTGCAGCCACGGGTGGCGGAACAGCAGGCTGCGCCACCAGACTGTCGTGACGCGCTCCTCCTTCTCGATACCGACCATCTTTCCGGCCTGGGCCGTCAGGTTGTACGCCTGCGCTTCGAAGAGGCGGTAGCCACGGACCAGCCCGACGATGGTGTTCTGCTCGTCGCACACCGGGTACACCGGATAGTGCCGGATAACGGCCTCCTTGGCAGCATCGGAGATGGTCATATCCGGGCTGAATGCAAAGGGCTGCGGCAGCATGATCTGGTCGAGCCGTGCTTCACGCGGTGAGAGCAGCAGGTCGCGCATGGTGAGCGCGCCCTGCAGCCGCTGATTCTCATCGGCGACGTATGCGTAGGTGATCAGGACATGCTTGGACACCTCGCGCAGCATCTCGATGACATCCGCAACGATGTACTCGCCGCGGAACACGGCAATCGGCGGCTCCATGAGGCGGCCAACGGTGTTCTCCGGGAACGTCTGATTGAGATCCCACTGCTGCGAGCTCTTCGGGACCGACGGGATGATCTTCTCCTGTCGCTGCTTCGGCAGCTTCGAGATGATCTTGGTTGAGAGTGCCGGGTTGAGCGAGACGAGCGCTTCCGCGGCGACCTCGTCCGTGACATTCGCGAGGAGTCTCGCGCCGTCGGCCGGCGCACGTCGGATGAGCTCCTGCTCGAGCAGCTTCGGTGTCATGGGCCGGATTGTCGTGTGCGATCGGGAAGAGAACAAGCCCGCCATCTTCGGATGCCGCGGCAGTGGTACCATGACGACCCGTCCAGTCGGCGATGCAACGGAGAAGACCATGAGTGAACCCTTTGATCGCGCGGAACTGCTCGACCGCGTGGACAACGACGTCGAGTTCCTCATCGAGACCGTGGAGATGCTGGAGGAGGAGTCTCCCGGCCTGCTGAACGAGATCGACACTGCCATCAAGGCGGACGATGCTCCGGGTCTGACTCACGCCGCGCACACGCTCAAGGGCATGCTCGGAAACTTCTGTGCGCCGCCGGCGCAGGAAGCCGCCCGGAAGCTCGAGGTCATGGGACGCGAGGCTTCGCTCGGGGATGCGGGCCCGGCCCGCGAGCAAATGGAGTCGCGGCTGGCCGAACTGCAGACCGCGCTTCGCGCATTCATCGCCGAGCAGAGCTGACATTCGTCCTGGACCGAAGGTCTACAGGTCTTCCAGAGGCGTGGAGTCGGACATCCAACTCCACTCGACGTCGGTCATGAACCAGGTGTAGGCATCGAGGTCGCTGACGCCCCAGTCGTGGAACGTTCGGACCTGATCGAAGAGCGCAGCGGCATGGTCGCCGCAGGGCCGGGCCAGCAGGTCGTCGATCGCGCCCATGAGCCCGGCGGGTCTGTCCGGCACCCTGTCCAGCGTCGCGAGCAGCCACTTGTGGAAGGGGAAGAGCGTGCGGTTGTGCGCGAGGATCAGGCGCCCGGTGAACAGCACCAGCTGACTCGCCGCCCGCGCGATCACGTAGCGATTCCCGTGGCGCTCGGCCTCATGCATGAGCCAGTGCTGGATGAACGCCATGCTGTAGAACGCGGTGATGCGTTCATCATGACCCGCGGCCGGATATACCGGGATGCGCTGCAGCAGTGCGTCGATATCAGGCACATGCGAGTACGCTGCGAACGCACCTTCGAGCGCAGCCCGGGACGGCTCATTGCCTCGCTCGGCGAGTTGGGTGAGGAAGTCGAGGCTGATGATCTTGCCATCGACGTAGCCGCCGTCGTACTCACAAAGGTCTGTACGGTTGATGAACAGATCGCGTGCCGCGCGTCGGCGCTGGAAGACGTCATCTGTCGCGACGATCAGGAAATCGACATCCGAGTCCGGGCGGGCAAAGCCCTTGGCGATGGATCCACCGATGATCAGCGCGCGATAGTCGGGATCATCGCGGTACGCGTCCGCGAGGCGATCGATCGCGCGTTGATGGTGTTCCATGATCTGCATGGCGCGCAGTATATCGGCGGGACTTCGAGCGCCGGATGGCGCTCCGACGTTCCGCGAGGAGTACGTCCATGAGAACACGCTCCGCGTGGGCGGAGTTCGGTGGGGAGCCGGACGTGGACTGTGACCCGGCTGCCTCAGCGTCGCTGGCGACGGATCGCGCAGAGGCCCGCGAGCCCGAGGAGTGCCGCGGCGCCAGGCGCCGGAACGATTTCCAACGCGCCAACGAAGCCCACGCCCACGCGTGGATGGCCGGGGAAGACGGCGAAGTCCGCGTTCTCGAACTCGAAGAAGAGGCCGTAGACCTCGGTTCCGCTGGGAACGTCGGCGGGGACCGACATGAACCCGAAGCTCATGCTGGCGCTCGAGATCGTCTTGTCGAGCCGCGTCTCGCTCGCGATGGTGTTGCCGTCGGCATCGAGGATGCCCCAGGTGATGTCGGCGACCCAGTTCCCGCCGGCAGGATTGCCGCCGAAGTTCTCGAAGACCCCGGGGCCCACGGAGGTCGAGCCGGCGTTGGCCTGTGTCACCCGCAGCGCATGGCCCTCGGCGAACTGCACCTCAACACGGTCCACCGCCTCGCCGGCGATGCCCACCGTGGGTGGGAGGATGTCCTGCTGGTTGAGGCTCGGTGAGCCGATCGGACCCAGTGGGCCGAGATCAAAGGTTCGGAGGATGGCTGCGTCGGCAGTGGAGCACAGTGCCGCGGCTGTCAGGGTTGCTGCGCTGATCAGGTGTCGGTTGGTCATGCGTTTGTTCCTCTCCTCGCCGCTACATACTTCTGCCGATGCCCTGCGCGGCGGCCGGTCATCGGCGCGTTGCCCCAGACCTCGTACACGGCGGGCGATCCGGCGGACCGACATCGATCTGGAGAAAAATCTCGCGTGTCGCGATGCCCCGCAGGGCCGCATCCGGCAGTTCTCGTGTCGCGAAACCGTCCGCGATGCGATCGGAGAGGGCACATTCGGACGATCTCGCCGCACCATCGGGGTTGCCCCGATGGCTTGCTCGCGGTGCGGATCGCACGCTTCTTGCCACGGCCCTGCTGTTTCTTGCATGTGCACCGATCACGCTTGCGCTGTCGTTTCTCGATCAACGGCTGCTCGACGGCGTGAACGTCTGGCACAAGCCACTGAAGTTCCAGGTCTCGGTCGGCGTGTTCCTCGGCACGCTCGCGTGCATGATGCCGCTGGCCGGCGAGCAGTTTCGCTTCGGCCGGTGGGGGCGCGGCGTGGTATGGGTCGCGGTTGCGACGAGCGTCTTCGAGATCGCCTGGATTACGCTGCAGGCCGGGCGTGGCGAGCGATCGCACTACAACGGCGACAGTGCCTTCGGCAGCGCGATGTACGCGGCGATGGGGATTGCGGCCGTCGCGCTGTCACTGACACCAGTTGCCATCGGTCTCGCGGCGGCCGTCAGTCGCTCATCCCATCCGGCGATTCGAATCGCGCAGTGGGGGGCGGTGCTCGGTGCTATCACGAGTCTGGTCGGAGCCGCTGGTGTGGGACTGCTGCTGGGCGGTGAGCCGGCCCACTATCCCGATCCGGAGGCGGCGGAAGACCGTCGCATTCCCTTCGTCGGATGGTCGCTGACAGGGGGTGACCTTCGTCTTGCGCACTTCGCGGGTCTGCACGCGCTGCAAGGACTGCTGGCGAGCGCATTGATGCTGGGGTTCTTCAAGGTCTCACCGCGGCTGGCGAAGGTGGTGCTGGTGGTTCTCGCAGCGGGGTGGGTTGCTGCGACGATCGGCCTTGCACGTTTGGCGCTGCGGAACACGTCTCCGTTCAGTGGAGTCTTCGCTGCTATGCTCGGCGGATGACGCGGCGCGACCGCCCGCTGCTCTGCTCCGCCCACCGCTCGAAGGAGTGACCTGATGCATCACGTGCCTGCGGTCCTGCTGTTGCTGGCTGCGCTTCTCATCGGCGCTTCACAGGCCCTCGCGGCGGATCCGGGAGTCGTCCTACCAATGCGGGAGCGTGCGGCGGTCGTCAATGGGTGGCTGGGGCAGCGGCTCGATCGGATTGTCCCCGAGCTGATGCGCAGCAACGACGTCGATATGTGGATCATCCTCGGCCGCGAGTACAACGAAGACCCCGTCCTCAAAACCATGCTCCCGGCGACGTGGCACTCGGCTCGGCGGCGCACGATCCTGGTGTTTCACGATCCGGGTCCGCCGGCGGATGTCGAGCGCCTCGCCGTCTCGCGCTACGCAATCGGGGAGTTCTTCGAGTCCTCGTGGAATCCGGAAGAACAGCCGGATCAGTGGGCGAGGCTGGTCGAGATCATTGAGGAGCGTGATCCCGAGCGTATCGGGCTGAACATTTCACCGACGTTCGCGCTTGCCGACGGGCTGTCACATTCGCAGTTCGAGGCGTTGCAGGAGGCACTGCCGACTCACCTGCGCGAGCGGGTCGTCCCCGCCGAGCGGCTGGCTGTCGGCTGGCTGGAGACGCGCCTGCCTGAGGAGATGGAGGTGTATGCATCCGTCTGCCGCATCGCGCACGAGATCATCGCCGAAGCACTCTCCGAGCGCGTCATCCAGCCTGGGGTGACGACCAGTGACGATGTGAAGTGGTGGTGCCGCGAGCATGTGCGGGAGCTCAGGCTCACGGACTGGTTTCATCCCATCGTGTCGATCCAGCGTCCGGACGCTGACGGTGATTTCCTCGACATGATGGCCGGCGACGAGCAGGTCATCCAGCGTGGCGATCTGCTGCATATCGATCTCGGCATCAGCTATCTTCGGCTGCACACCGACACGCAGCAGATGGCGTACGTGCTGCGCCGCGGAGAGACAGAGCCCCCCGAGGGGCTCCGCCGCGCGTTCCGCCGCGGCAACAAGATGCAGGACATCCTGACGGCGGAATTCGAGGAAGGGCGCATCGGCAACGACATTCTGCGCGCATCGCTGGAGCAGGCGAAGGCGCAGGGCATCGATGCGATGGTCTACACCCACCCGCTCGGCTTCCATGGGCACGCTGCAGGTCCGGCGATCGGCATGTGGGACAAGCAGGAGGGCGTGCCGGGTACGGGTGAATACCCCGTCCGCGATCGCACGGCGTACGCCATCGAGTTGAGCATCGTCGAGCCGATCCCGGAGTGGAACGGCAAGACGGTCCGGATCATGCTCGAGGAAGACGCCATTTTCGAGAACGGCACCGTCTCGTACATCGACGGCCGGCAGACGGAGTTGCACGTGATTCGCTGACGAGCCGCATCAGCTGTACGCGCCCGGCGAGTACGTCAGTTCGTAGGAGTGACTGTAGATCTCGATGATGTTTCCGAAAGGGTCCTCGCAGTAGACCATCCGGTATGGCTTCTGCTGCGGGTGGTACCACCGCACTCGTTCCATCCGCTGCCTGCCGCCATGCGCCTCGATCAGGCGCACGCGACCCTCGAGATCGGGGTCCTGGACGCAGAGGTGGAACAGGCCAGGACGCCAGTACTCGAACGGTCGCGTCTCGGGCTCGGTCCGATCGAACTCGAACAGTTCGACACCCACGCGGTCGGCCGTCGCCATGTGCGCGATGCGGAATCGCCTCCAGCCCTCGCCGAAGACGTCGTCGCACATCTGACCGATGGCGCTGTCGTCTGACGTGACCTCGACCGGTCCCATGATGAGATACAGCCCGAGCGCATCACGATAGAAGGCGACGGCCCGATCGAGGTCGGGGACAGTGATGCCGACATGACTGAATGTGACGGGTGGCGTGGGCTGCTGCGGCATGGTGGTTCCCAGTGATCTGATTGGCGCCTGTGATGCGTGCGGCATGATGCCAGAAAGCCAACAAAAACACCCCGGCGGACCGGGGTGTGCGGTTCATTCCTGGATGGTCGAGCGCTTAGCGGCGACGCCGAGCCAGGAGAAGGCCGGCGGGCGTGAGCAGGGCGGCCGATGCGGGCGAGGGCACGATGACCACATCGATGGCGACCGTCTCGAGGCTAAAGCCTCCGGGCTGCGACACCGTGATCGCAAAGTTGTACTCACCGAGCGCGTTGGGATCGAAGGATCCGGCAGGCGGAGTGACCACCGTGTCAAAGGGCGGGGCCGGGTTCTCGAGGAAGCCGAAGAGCAGGTTCTGCGAACCCTCGGTCACCGTCGCGGCGGGATCGAGCAGACCGAGCGAACCAGTGATGTCGATGCTGCCGAGCGTGCCCGGACCGTTGTCGGGCGTGGTGTCGAAGTCATAGAACAGGTCGATCTGGTAGTCGGTGAGCTGCGGCGTGGCGCCGTTGATGCCCTCGACCTCGATGTAGTAGTTGAAGTTCCAAAGTGCGCCCTCGGACGATGACTCACCCGCGCCGCCGAAGTTGGAGCCAGGCGTGGCGAAGTAGGTGCCGGCGCCGTCGTTGGTCAACGCCGGGTTGGAGAAGCGCTGCGTCGCGCTCAGAGCAATGGTGATCGTGACGTCGCCGTCCTCGATCTGCATGCCCGCGGCGACTTCGTCGTTCGGAATGCCCGTACCGCCGAAGGTCGCTTGCGGCAGTGGACCGAAGACGTCGAAGATCGGCGTGGCCGAAGCTGAACCGGCAAGAACTGCGACAGCAGCCCCTGCAAGCAGGTGCGTGGAAGACATGTTTTTCCCCTCGGATCAGATGATCCCTGTGACGTGTCGTGAACAAATGACGTGTTCAACAATAGCGGTGGCCAGCCACGAGACAAGCACGCAGCGGCAGGAAGTGAGGAACCGCGATGCCGATGCGGGTGAGGTGATTACATGAAAACCCGACGGCACAGACCGGTCCGGCGCCCTTGAAACCGCGATTGGACCCCGCGTTGCTCTCATTAGAGCCGCTGCAGCGTGAGTCCGCCATCGACCATCATCACCTGCCCGGTGGCGTACGGGATGGCCCCATCTGCAAGCGCCGCCGCGGCAGAGCCGACGTCCTCCGGCGTGCCCCATCGACGCTCGACGGTCAGACCTTCCGCGAAGAGGCGGTCATACTTCTCCTGCACGGCGTCGGTCATATCGGTGCGGATGACGCCCGGGCGAATCTCGTAGACGGGGATGTCCACTTCGCCGAGGCGCGCGGCCCAGAGCATGGTGGCCATCGCGATACCGGCTTTGGAGATGCAGTACTCGCCGCGGTTCACCGACGCGACGGTTGCGCTGACTGATGAGACGTTGATGATGGAGCAACGTCGTGTGGCGTCATGCTGTTTCTGTTCGATCATCCACTTCGCCGCGGCCTGCGTGAGAAAGTACGGGCCGCGCAGGTTGATGCGCATGACACGGTCGTAGCTCTCCGGGGTCGCGTCGAGCAGGTCGTCGCGCGTCTGGGGGGCGACACCGGCGTTGTTGACGAGGCAGTCCAGTCGAGCGAAGCGCGCGCGGATCGCATCGAGCATGGCTGCGTGACCCTCGACGGCTGCGACGTCGGCCTGAACGTACGCGACCGCGGCGCCCTCTGCCTCGATCCGTGCGATCGGCTCGCGCAGCTCCGCTTCAGCCCGCCGGCCGTTGATCACGACATCGAAGCCGCGCTGCGCAAGGGCAATGGAAATGCCAAGGCCAATGCCGCGGGAGCCGCCGGTCACCAGTGCCACACGTCGTTCATGATTCGCCACGCTCAGCTCTCCCGGTGTCCGAAGAAGGTGGTGTACGGCTTGCCCTCGGCGAGTCGCTTCACGAGAGCCGCCGCTTCCATCAGGTGATAGTCGCCCCACATGCAGCTTTCGCCACAGGGGATCGTGCTCCCGGCCGGAACGTGGTCCCAGCCGTTGGGCCGGTGATACACGGCGTGCAGCAGCAGGCCCTGATGATCCGGCGATGTGCTGAGATACGGCTCGTCGAGCAGCGTCTGCAGCGTCACAAGGCCGGCACTGAGGTAGCGGGCTCCGGCGTCCGTCTCGCCGCGGCTGTTGAGCCAATGGCCGAAGCGCACCAGCCCTTGAGACGCAATCGCCGCGGCGGAGCTGTCGATGGGTTCGTGATCGTTGTGCGGTTCCGATGACCGGGATGCCCAGTCGCCCATCTGGCTGAGTCCGGGGGCGCCGGTGTCCCAGTACGGCACGCCGTCGGTGGGCGTGTGCTCGATGTAGAAGTCGCAGGTTGCCTCTGCTGCGCGTCGCATCATCGCTTCGACGTCAGCCCGTCCGCCGAATGGCTCCAGCTCGGCATCAGAGCGTGTCTCCAGATACTCGAGCTGCTCCGGGAATCCAAGCATGGCCCAGGCGAGCCCGCGCGTCCACGTGCTGAAGGGGGAGTATCCCTGCTGTGTGCTCGGGCAGCGGTAGACGCCGTTGTTGGTGTTGAAGACGGACTCATGTGCGGTTCGGCCGCGAATGTCGTATGTATCACGATTCTCGCCGTACCAGATGTTCCACTTCGCCGTCTCCCGTGCGTGCACGATCATGCGACCAAGCAGCGAAACGCGTTCATCCTGCTCGGTCTGCAATTCGTGGCCGAGCGCATGGCTCAATGACAGCGCACGGCAGGAGCGGATGGTGTCCACGAACAGGCTCTGCGGCCCATTGAAGGAGTAGATGTAGCCGCCACCATCCGCTGTCCTGGACCATCGCGAGGCTTGGACTGCGCCGGTCACCTTCAGAGCGAGCTCATAGAAGTGGCGCTCGGCTTCGTCCGCTTCGAAGCGACCTTCGCGCAGGAGTCGCCAGAGCGTGCCATAGGTGCTGACGTTGTTGAAGCCGTGATCATGCACACCGATGTGCGTCAGATGGGGTGCCATCACCTCCCGCGTGCGCGTCCGGGCAAGCTCGAGGAAGGTGGGATCGTCCGTCGCATCGAACTGCAGCGCCGCAGCTCCATAGAGGAATCCCTGCGTCCACTCCGTCCACCCCTGCGCGGTGTACCGGCCTTCGACGGTGAAGACCGGGGATGCAGAGCCCGGCGGGTTCATCTCATCGATCGAGAGGATCTTCCGCGCTGCGTGGTGCAGCATGGTGCTGATGGGGCCGGCCAGATCGGTGGGGGTCGGCGCCGTGGCAAGATCAATCATTTTTGGAGGTTCCTCGGGATGGCTGTCTGGCAGCGTTTGTGATCGTATTTTTTGCACGGTATCCCCATCCGGAGCCGCAGGTTTGCAGGGGCAGGGAAATGGCAAGATCTGCATATCAAGAGGGCCGCCCCAATGGTGCTGTGTGGTCGCTCTTGGAGTAGAGTAGAGGTGGAGTATCGCTATGCCTGAATCCACAATTGCCGCTGCGCTCGTCGATGCCGGTGCGGTTGCGGTCGTTCGACTGAAGGACGCATCGATCATCGATCCGGTGGTGGACGCGTTGCTTGCCGGAGGTGTCCGGGCAATCGAGATCACTATGACGATGCCCAATGCCATCGATGTGATTCGAGGGCTGGCGGCGCGCGGTGATGATCGGCTGCTGATTGGCGTGGGGTCCGTCCTTGATGGGCCGACTGCGACGCAAGCGGTCGGGGCCGGAGCCCGGTACGTGGTAAGCCCGATCTTCGTTCCCGCTGTCATTGACGCGACACGCGATGCAGGCGCGGCACCGATCCCGGGTGCAGCAACACCAACGGAGATTCACGAGGCGCATGGGTCGGGTGCGGCCATCGTGAAGGTGTTCCCTGCCGATGTCGTTGGCATGCCGTTCTTCAAAGCAGTTCTCGCGCCCATGCCGCACCTGCAGCTCATGCCGACCGGCGGGGTGACGTGTGAGAATGCAGGAGACTGGATTCGTTCCGGCGCCGTCGCTGTGGGGATCGGATCTGCACTCTTGAACGCCGACGCACTCGCCCGACGTGACTTTGAGGAGATCACGCGACGGGCGGAGGTCCTCTGTGACTCCATCAGGTCTGCCAGATCATGAACAGCACCTTCGCTCCGCGCATCGTCACGTTCGGCGAGATCATGCTTCGCCTCTCGACGCCCGGCTTCAGCCGGATCCTCCAGAGTCAGAGCTTCGATGTCACCTATGGTGGGGGCGAGGCGAATGTCGCCGCGTCGCTTGCCCAGTTCGGTTTGGACGCGGCCTTCGTCAGCAAAGTGCCCGGCAACGAGCTGGGGTCGGCGGCGCTCGGGCATCTGCGCCGGTTCGGTGTCGATACCAGCGGCATGGCCCGCGGCGGTGACCGGCTCGGTCTCTACTTCCTCGAGACGGGCGCATCGCAGCGGTCTTCCAAGGTCGTGTACGACCGTGCCGGGTCCGCGGTAACCACCATCACGCCCGATGACCTCGATCTCGATGCGATCTTTGCCGGCGCGACGTGGTTCCACTTCACCGGGATCACGCCCGCTCTCGGCGACTCGGCCCAGCGAACGCTCGCGGCCATGCTCGAGCGAGCTCGGCTGGCCGGCGCCACCGTCTCCTGTGACCTCAACTTCCGCAAGAAGCTCTGGACGACCGAGGAGGCGCAGCGGGTCATGACGCCGCTGATGGAGGACGTCGATGTCTGCATCGCCAATGAAGAAGATGCGGACAAGTCTCTGGGTATGGCCGCCGCGGGAACCGACGTGGCGTCGGGTGAACTGAACGAGCAGGGGTACGCTGACCTGGCGCAGCGACTCCGCGATCGGTTCGGTTTCAAGGCAGTGGCCATCACCCTGCGCGAGAGCATCAGCGCATCACGGAATCTGTGGTCCGCGATGCTGCTCGATGACCGTGACTGCACCGTTCCGACCCGCTCGCGCATCTATGACGTGACACTCATTGACCGAGTTGGCGGCGGCGATTCATTCGCAGCGGGGCTCATCTACGGTCTTGTCAGTCTGCCGACGTCGCGCGATGCCCTGGAGTTCGCCGTCGCCGCATCGTGCATCAAGCAGACCATCCCGGGTGATTTCAACGTGACCACCGTGGACGAGGTCATGAAGCTGGCTGGGGGCGATGGCTCAGGACGTGTCGAGCGATAGCGGCCTCTTCCGGTTCCCCGTTGTCAGCAGGGGTGACGCCGCACAGAATCACGGGATGCAGCCGATGGGCACGCCGAATCGCGATCATGCCAGAGCAGTTGGGGGGCTGATTGCACAAGTTGCCCGCGAACCCGCGTCACTCTCGGATGTTCTGTGGCGCCCATTGTCGCATCCCTTTTCCATCCATCCGCATGCCCATGCTGATGTCATCCAGCTCGCTCTCGTCACGCGTTGCGGCGGGCGGGCGTATGTCGGCGAGCGATGGACCGGTCTCGCAGACACGTCTGCACTCGTCGCTTATGCGGGTGACCGCCACGGCTTCCAGTTGAAGCCGCTCGGGCGCGGCGCCTCGGTGATGCTGCTGAAGCTCGCCGTGGATGTCCCAGGCCGTCCCTTTCCTCGCCTGGCGACTGGAATCGAGCCGGCGACGCGGCTTCTCGAGGGTGTGGAGCGCCTGCATCGCCAGGCGCCGCTGCACGGCGAGGAACCGTCGTTCTGGCTGGCCGCCCTCTGCGATGTGCTGTTGCATTGGCCTCGCGCCGGTGGAGGAGGCGCACTGCTCGGTCCCATGGGCGACGAGGATGATGCCGTGCGAGCCGCCCTCGACCTGATCGAGGACAATCTCGACCAGCCGCCGTCACTCGAGGAAATGGCATCCGCGGCACATCTGTCCGTGCGTCAATTCTGCCGCCGCTTTGAGACCGCGATGGGGCGGACGGCGCATGACTACATGGCGGCGCGGCGGGTCGAGCGCGCCAAGGCGATGCTCTTCGAGCCCGAACTCCCGATCAGCACAGTCGCAGAGCAGGTCGGCTTCGCTTCGTCAGCGACGTTCTCCCGATGGTTCCGGCAGCGCGTCGGATGTTCACCCGGCGCGTTTCGTTCGGACCCCGGTGTTTTCTAGTCGGGCCCTGGTGGCAAGATTGGCACATCGAGTCGTCTGGCCGACTCCGCGACATTGACCTCTGCGCGGCTACGCTGAAGTAGCGAGCGGCTGTCGCTCGACAGGAGCAGACCATGACGACCAAGCGTATCGGGATCATTCTCTCCGGCGTCACCGGACGCATGGGAACCAATCAGCATCTGGTTCGTTCGATCCTTGCGATCATGCGACAAGGTGGGATCCGAGTCTCTCCTGAGCTCACGCTGATGCCCGATCCCATTCTGGTCGGTCGCAACGAGCACAAGCTGCGGGCCCTGGCGGAGCAGCACGGACCATCGATCATCGGCGAGCCCCTGCGGTACACCACCGACGTGGATGCGGCGCTGGCCAACGCTGATGACGGGGTGTTCTTCGATGCCTCGGTCACACAGATGCGCATCCCGCTCGTCGAGCGGGCCATCGAGGCTGGCAAGGCAATCTACTGCGAAAAACCGACAGCGACGACCACGGATGAGGCCCTGCGACTGGCGTCGCTGGCCGAAGGTGCCGGTGTGAAGAATGGTGTCGTGCAGGACAAGCTGTGGCTGCCCGGCATCCGCAAGCTCGCGATGCTCAAGCAGCAGGGGTTCTTCGGCCGCATCCTGTCGGTGCGCGGTGAATTCGGATACTGGGTCTTCTCCGGTCACGTCGAGGACCAGCCGGCACAGCGCCCCTCCTGGAACTACCGGGAGGAGGATGGCGGCGGCATCATGGTCGATATGTTCTGCCATTGGCGGTACGTGCTGGACGGCGTCTTCGGACCGGTCCGACGTCTGGTGGCCCATGCTGCGACGGATCTGCCGGAGCGCCTCGACGAGTCAGGCAAGGCGTACCCCGCGACAGCGGATGATTCCGCGTACGCCATCTTCGAGCTCGAGGATGGCACGATCTGCCAATTCAACTCATCCTGGTGTACCCGTGTGCGGCGGGATGATCTGCTCACCATCCAGGTCGATGGAACGCATGGCTCGGCAGTGGCCGGTCTGCGCGAGTGCCACGTGCAGTCGATCTCGGAGACACCCAAGCCCGTGTGGAATCCCGACATTCCACAGCCGATCGACTTCATGGCCAACTGGCAGCAGGTCCCCGATGCCACGACCTATGACAACGCGTTCAAGGTGCAGTGGGAGCTCTTCCTTCGTCACGTGGCGCTGGATGAGCCGTTCCCCTGGACCCTGCGCGTCGGCGCTCGTGGCGTGCAGCTCGCCGAACTGGGGCTGCAGAGCTGGAAGTCGCAGTCCTGGGTGACGGTGCCCTCGCTCGAGGATGCGTGAGGTCGAAATGACAACCCGGCTCTCCGATCTCAGTCGCTGTGCCATTCACACCATGACCACCAAGCCATGGTCGTTGGCGCAGTGCTGTGAGCGCTACGCCTCGGCGAGCGTCGGCGGCATCAGCATCTGGCGGAACGTCATCGAACCGATTGGCATCGCCGAGGCAAGCCGCATCGTGCAGGACAGCGGCCTCGCCGTTCCCGCGCTGGTTCGCGGCGGGTTCTTCGTGAGCAGCGACGCCGCACAGCGGGCCGCGTCCCTCGACGAGAACAGGACCTGTCTCGATGAGGCAGCGGCGCTCGGCGCGGAGATGGTCGTCCTGGTCGTCGGTGCGTCACCGGACATCGCACTGCATGACGCGCGGCAGATGGTGGTCGGCGGCATCCAGTCGCTCCTGCCTCACGCGGAGAGTCTGGGTGTGAAGCTGGCCATCGAGCCGCTGCATCCGATGTATGCCGCGGATCGAAGCTGCATCAATCGGATTCAGGAAGCGCGTGCGGTCTGCGATGACGTTGCGCATTCGCTCGTCGGCGTCGCGGTTGACGTGTATCACGTCTGGTGGGATCCGGACCTGGTATCACAGATCGACGGGCTTGGACGAGAAGGTCGGCTGTTCGGCTTCCATGTCTGCGACTGGCGTACTCCCATGCGTGATCCGCTCAACGATCGCGGGCTCATGGGTGAAGGCTGCATTGACATCCGCGGCATCCGTGCGATGGTCGAGCGGGCGGGCTTTGCCGGGTTCAACGAAGTCGAGATCTTCTCCGAGCGCTACTGGGCCGAGGATCAGGATCGATATCTCGCCTCCATCTGCGATGCTTACGTGACGGCGACCTAAGTCAGCCACCATGGCGCACAAGAAAGGCCCTCGGCTTCGAGAAGCCGAGGGCCTGTCGTTTCGCAGTCTCGTGGCAACGAGCGTTACGGCGTGCAGCCGAAGTCGTTGGCGAGGATGGTGAAGTCGGCCAGGTTGACGCTTCCGTCGTCGTTCAGATCACCGACGCCGCGGCTCTCACCGTTGCCGCTTGGCAGGCCGGTGGCGCCGAAGTTCTGTGCGAGAATCGTGAAGTCCGACAGGTTGGTCGAGCCGTCACCGTCGATGTCGCCGTTGCAAGCCACTGGAACAAGAATGTCCAGCGCGACGGTCGTCAGTGAGGTGCCGCCGTCGGTGGGAGCAAGGACGGATGCACCGGCGGTGGTGTCCGGATAGAGGTACACGCCGCCACCTGCAGCGGTCGGTGACACGTCGATGGTGATCGTCGTGCCAGGGGTCGCGCCGGCGTCGATGGTGACGTCGGTCGTGAAGAGCGTCAGCGTCGTTGACGTATCAATGCTCGGGTTGAGGTTGAAGACGTTGGAAAGCTGCCCGCCGATGACCCGATCCAGGACACCTGCGCCGGGCGTTCCTGCAACGGTGCCGAGCGTCAGGGTCGGGCTGACAGCCGCGGCGAAGCCGGAAACGGCCCCGGGGTTGGCAGTCGCGGCGACATCAAGGCCATAGCCCCCGATGGCGCCGCCGGGGAGGCTGTCCACCGTGGCGGAGACGGTGACGGTGACGGTGTCGCCGGGGTTGGCGGTCGCCGGACCCGTGACGTTGACGGTGACGTTCTGTCCGAACGCGGCCGAGGTGCAGAGTGCCGCGATGCCGGCGGCGAATCGTGAAAGTCGCATGATGAAAACTCCTGCTGTCTCAATGATGTCTCGTGTGGTCCCGAATCACGTGTTCGCGTGAGCCGGCAAGGCGGGCGGGCCACGGGCCGAGATACGCAGGAGCGTGCGATCAATCGGATCGCACATGCCATCAATCTGGAGACGCCGCGTCGTGTCGGTTGGCACGAAATCGGTGTTGAGGGCGCAGGCGGCCTGCGGTGCAACGCTCCGGGGCGTCGGTACAGCGATGCCGCGAGCATGCGCGAGGACCGTGCCAGGATCCGGAGGCAGGTCACGGTTGCCGGATGCCGCGTCGCGATGCAGATCGACACCGAGATACCGCGCAAGACGCACTGCATCGTTTGCCTCGGCGTCGAGCACGCGGGCGATATCGATGAAGCTGACCTGGCGCGTGATGACGGACGCATCGGCGGGCGTCGTGGGGGAAGAGCCGAGCAGAGCGGCGCCAAGCGCGAGCAGAGTCGTCGGGATGAGTTGCCTGCATCGCATACGGAAGCTCACGGGCACCCCTGCGACGTCAACTGCAGGAAGGCAGTCACGTCAAAACGATCGTACACATCGTCATCGACGATGTCAGCGCTCGGATCCTCATCGTGGTGAAGCTGGAGGAAGATGGCAAGATCGAAAAAGTTGTAATCGCCGCTGCCATCAAGATCGATGGGACAGGGCGGCACCAGGGCCTCCTCAAGGAGGAAGTCCAGCTCCTGATCGGTAAGGTCATTCGCCGGATACAGGATGATCGCGTCGATCTCCGTATCCTGCTCGCGACGACCGATCCTGAACTCAAGCGTTCCCGCGCCACCGGGAACGACGAAGTCATCGCCCAACTCCCATTGGAAGGTGCCGTTGGTGCTGGTGGTCTGCTGCTCCGTCGGATCGAGGTCAAAGCCCGTCGGCGTGAAGAAGCTGTCCGTGCTTCCGCTGAAGCCGCGCACGCGGTAGTACGCGGTGTACGTTCCAGCATCCGGGGCATCGAGCTCGTACACGGCGATCGTCTCGTGTCCCGGCAGGTTGGTGCGCGAGCCCGACGGACTGAGAAGCACTTCGCCGTTTGATGCACTGGCCACCGATGCAACGGTGAAGATCGAGCCATCCATGTCCGGATCAAGGATCTGATCCGCATTCTCTGCTTCGAAGATGAAGCCGAGCGATGGATCGACGCCCGGAGGAGCGAGCGGCCACCAGCTGGGCCCGACGTCATCAACGGTAATCGGTGTGTAGAGCTGCGCCGCCCCGGAGATTTCGTCGGCGCCGGCTTCGGCGGCCGCCGTGCGGGCCTGGCCGTCGATGTCGTCCGGAACGAAGGAGACGAGCGGGTTGACCGCGTTCTCCGCAGCGCTCCCGGCGAAGGGCCGCTCCAGTCCGTCGGCTCCGGGTGCCACAGGATCGCTGCCGACCAGCGTGACACCGCCGCCTGATGCGGTGCCGAGCCCCGATGCGAAGGCGATGTTGTCCGTCCAGGTGACCATCGGGTTCGTCGATGACGCCACGGTCTCACCAGGCGTTGCGACGAGGTTGCCCACGATGGTCACGTCATCAGGGAGCACCGTGCGGTTGGATGATCCGAGTCCCGTCGCAAGATCGAAGGCAGGTCCCTGCGAGTCCACGATCGTGTTGTGCGCCACGATGACGTCGGTCATCGCCAGATACCCGGAGTTGGGGCCGTTGATCTCGCCTGCGTACAGCGTGATGGTGGCTCCGGCGCGAGCGTCGAGCTTCTCGAAGTAGTTGTTCCAGACGCGGTGGCCGGGTCCGACGACGCGGACGCCACCGGAGCCCGAGCGGTCGTTGCCGAGGAAGGCATTGCCGTAGACCAGGGCACTGAATCCGTGACGCAGGGTCAGCGTGCCCTTGCACTCGGAGAAGGTGTTCCGACGCATGATGTTGTCGCCGGTCTTGCTCGAGATGATCTCGATCTCGCCGTCACACCGCTCGAAGTAGTTCTCCTCGATGAGCGTCTGAGAGCTCAGATCGACGAAGTCGCTCGTGCCGATCCGTATGGTCTCCCACCCGTTGGCCTGATTCGGATCCTCAGGATGATCCTTGAAGTAGTTGCGACGAACGATGTGGTTGTTCGGGAAGTCATCCCAGATGCAGACCACGACGCCCGAATGGTTTTGGTTGATGAAGAGACAGTCCTCCACGACGTTGTTGGTGCCGTGGAGCGACACCCAGAAGTAGCGTGTGTCGGTGCTGGGCGGGTTGTAGTCGATGATCGCGGTGTCGCGGAGCGTGCAGTGGTGGGCCAGTGTCGATCCATCCTTGAACCGGATGACATGGCCATCGGTCAGGCTTCCACCTTCGAAGCGCAGCCCTTCGATCACCAGATGCGTGCCGCCCATCTCGATCTTGGATGAACCGTTGAGCACCACCATGCCGGGCGTTTGCGCTCGCAGCGTGATGGGCTGCGTCGATGTTCCAAAGCCAACGAACGTGATCTCTTCGTCCGTCCAGGTTCCATTCACCATCTCCAGAACATCACCCGGCGATGCCGTCAGCATGGCGCTGGATATGTCCGAGGCGGATGACACCTGAATCGTCGCTGCGTGCGTACCGGCGGCGAGGCAGAGCGCCACTGCCGGTACGAGGACGAAGTGTGAAGCGAGATGCATTGCGATCATGCTCCGTGATCAGGGGATCCAATCGGCGAGGATCTCCCCGATTTCGTAGTCGGACTTCAGCGGATCGATGATGCCCTGCACCGCGTCGAGCGAATCAACCGATTCCGCATGTCCATCACAGTAGAGGTAGTTTGCCTTGCCTTCGAGCAGTTCCGAACTCTCGATGCCAGTTCCTGACAGCACGTACTCCCAGCCGCTGTGCCGCTTGGGATCACCGCTTCCGGCGGGGTCACCCTGCGAATCGATGGCGTTGCTCCAGAAAGGCGCGTTGCGGGACGGGTCGAGCCATGCGTTGCCGCTGTCGCCGTTGATGATCCGCTCCGAGGGCAGTCCGATCTGGACGTAGCGCCATGGCGGGCTGCGGTAGTTCTCAACGTCTGGCTCATCCACGGCGCCGGGGTTGGACGTGGAAATGGCCTGCTTGATGAAGAGGTCGGGGCGCGACTGGATGCCCGCCCGGGCCGCGGCCTTGGCCCGATCCAGCGGATAGTGGTAGCGGGCGTAGGTGTGCGGTGTCATCAAGCGACGGTTCATGCCGTAGCCGGTGCGGAAGCTCATGGTCTCGGGCAGTCCGCTGGCGACAGCATCATCATCGTTGCTGTGGATGGCGGACAGCTGGTCGTTGGAGTACTGGGGCTTCCACGCCGGGCAGCGGAATGACTCGAAGCGGTCATCGCGCTCACCGAGGTCAAGCATGAACTCGCCCATGGTCTGCCACCAGAACTTGGTGAGGTCGGTGTCGTTGTCGATGCCCCAGGTCGGGATCATCGGGAAGATGATTTCGTCGTCGTTGGCGGCGCCCCAGTCAGCATGGGCGATGCCCATCTGCTTCAGGTTGCTGAGGCACTTGAGCGAAGTGCCGCTCGAGCGAGCCGCCGAAAGGGCCGGAAGCAGCACGCCGACGAGCAATGCGACGACTGCAATGACCACCAGCAATTCAACCAGTGTGAAACCGCGGCGGATCTTCATGATGCTGTCTCCAAGTCAGGACGCCCGTCGTGGGTCGTAAATCCGGCCGCACCGCGGTAGCGATGCGGCCGGGGAAAGAACATGAAGGCGTCGGTTACGGACAGCCTGCGTTGAAGTCAGTCAGGTAGTCCGTCACGTCCTGATCCGTGAAGAACGTGTCGTTATTCCAGTCGCCGACCGGGTCCATCGCATCGAACAGATTCTGGAAGAGTGCGATGTCGAAGAAGGTCAGCTCACCATCCAGATCGAGATCGGGTGCGCACGTGGGTGCGGGCGTGAAGGTCACGACCACGTTGTCGATGTTGTAGTCGATGAAGTCCACCTGGGTTCCGAAGGTGATCTGGTTGAACGTGAAGGTCACCGCATCCGGATCCTCGGGGCGATCCGGGTCGCCGGCTTCCTGTCCGTCGTCAACACCACTGGTGGCGATCACGTTGTCGAAGTAGAGCGTCACGAGGTTGATTCGCTCGCCCTGGGTGTCCAGCGCTGCCATGACCTCGAGCTCGATGCGGTGCGGCATGTTGTCGTCCAGCGCGAAGGCCGGATCGTCCGACGTCCCGCCGAGCGCTCTGGACTTGCCGCCCATGAACGACAGCGGGTCGTTGTCGCCGCGGATGCTGGCGGTGCTGTCGGCACTCGCACCCGTGTCGAACAGACCGATGTAGCCGAGGTCATCGTTGGTCAGCGTCGGACCGCCATCCTGCGTGATGGGCGTTCCTGCCGAGTCATGGATGCCGAAGCGGAAGCCTGCGGCATCATCCGCGGGGATCGGGCCACGAAGCCTGATGTCGAACGCCATGGAGACCTTGTCGCCCGTCTCGAGCGTGATCTCCTGGATCGCTGCGGACATCGATCGTGTGCTCGATGACAGCGTGAAGACGTTGAATGCGTTGAGCGAATCGATGTTGCCGGCACCCGAGTCATCGATGATCTGGATCGTCGGGGCCGAGGATCCGCCGCGAGAGCGATACCACGTGTAGCCGGTGTCGAAGGGATCGTTGACCGGGCCCTCGAGGCTGCCGTTGTTGTCGCGGTCACCATCCTCGAAGCCGTCGCTGTTGACGTTGCCGGCCGGCGTCGCCGGGATGAAGAAGACCGAGACGTTGTCGATCGCGAACTCAAAGTCCGACAGGCTGTTGGTGCCGATCGTCATCTGGTTGAAGGTGTAGGTCACGGGATCCGTGACCACGCCATCGCCATCATCGACACCCTGGTCCGCCTCGATGCCGTCGATGAGGAAGGTGATGATGTTGACGTCTCGCATCAGCGTTGCGTCGAAGCTGCGCCGGACGCGCATCTCGTAGCGACGTGTCGCGTTGCTGGTCACCGCGGTGGACGGATCACTCGTCGATGCGCTGGTCGAGCGCGTCGAGCCGGAGATCGGCGACGACTGCATGATGATGCCGCGGATCGTCGATGCGTCGCCGGACGCCACGCCGGTGTCCTGCTGGACGATGTAGCCGGAGTCGTCGGCGGCCTCACCGGAACCGTCCGCGGTCACGGGCGTTCCGCCATCGTTGTGGATGCCCCAGCGGAAGCGGCGATCGGACGTCGGGATGGTGCCGATCGGGCGCATGTCGAAGGAAAAGCTGATCTGGTCCCCGATCTCGGCCAGCGTGATGTCATCGAACCGTGCGGACACGGCTCGGGTGCTGGTGGTCGTCGTGTCGCGGATCAGGGCGTTGCCGGTCCCGATGCCCGCGCTGTCGTCAGCGACAGTGACATCGAAGCTGCTGGTGCCGGTGGAGCGGAACCAGCGATAGCCCACGTCGCCGGGATCGTTGACGGGGCCCTCTGGGACACCGTTGTTGTCACGATCGCCATCCTCGAAGCCATCAAAGAGCGGTGTGGGATCAGAGCCGGAGATGTACTGCACCACGATGTTGTCAACGCGATAGTCCAGCGATGCACCGGACATGCCGAAGGCGACGTAGTCGAAGCCGTAAGGCAGCGAGAAGGTGGCGATATCCGCCGCCGTCGCCGTGCCGTCCTGCGCCTCGATGCCGTCGAAGAGAATCACGACATCCATCTCGTCGCCGGAGCGGGACATCACCATGGCGAGGCGCCGCGGCGTGTTGTCCAGGAAGAACTGCGTGTCGGTGGATGTGGCGCTCATCGACACGGCCGATCCGCCGAGAATGCCGTCGGCCTGGTCGCCGACCGCGGCGTATGTACTGCCGGCGCCGGAGCCGATGTCGATTGATGCGACGTAGCCGGTGTCGTTGCCGGTGATGGACGTGTCGCCGGTATCACCTGTCACGAACGTTCCGTTCGAGTTGTACAGGCCGAAGCGGAAGCGGCGATCGAGATCAGCAGTCGGGAAGGTGCCGCCGTCGGTCGCATCGATCGGCGACTCGGTAATCCGGACGTCGAACGAGAAGGCGATGATGTCGCCGTCGGCGAGAGTGACCGGTGTGAAGGAGCCGAGCAGGCCGCGCGTCGATGTCGTCATGGACAAGATGTCGATCGCATTGTCGCTGCCGATACCGGCAGTATCGTCCGCCGTGCCGACGATGACGTCGCTGGTGCCGCGGCCCAGATACCACGGGACCCCGACATCGAGCGCATCGGTGACCAGTGCGCCGTCGGTGATGGCATCGTTGTCGCGGTCCGCATCGCCGAAGCCATCCTCGACGAGCACCTGTGCATGGGCGGCGCCTGCGAGCAGCAACAAGCCGCCGGCAAGTCCACACATGGAAACATGTCCTGGTTTCTCAGCAAGCACGATTCGTCTCCTCGCAAGCAAAGCCGCTCAATCCCACTCCGTTGGGCTGGTCTCTCTCCAAGGCGCACCGACTCACGGGAGTCGATCGTCGCCCTGCGATTCATCCGATCTGTTCACAAGCTCAGTTGGCTCGACCCCGAGCGCGCGAAGTGCCGCGGCGTCGGGCTCATCGCCAACAACCAATCTCGGTTCAACAACGATGGTTGATCTGGTCCGCTCGGCAGCGTGGCCCATGCGCCACACAAGCTGCTCGACAGCGCGGCGGCCGATCAGCTCGGGGTGCACGTCCAGCGTTGTGGGGCGCGGATCCAGTGCCTCGAGGATCGGCTCGTTGTCGCACGACATCACCTCGACGTCGCGGCCCGGCTCGATTCCCATGCGGCGCAGGACGCGATACACGCCGATCGTGAGTCGATCGCGCGGCACGAAGACGCCGGTCGGCCGCTCGGCACATGCCGCGAACTGGGCCACGAGATCCTGAACCTCATGGGCATTCGGATCGTCGCGCGTCACGGCATTGAGCGAGCTCGACGCATCCGCGAAGACAGTCGCGCGCCCGCCAAACTCGGCGATCGTCGCTGTGAATGCCTCTTCGCGAGCGCGGAAGCCCAGGTGCGTCTCGCGCGTCCGCATGTAGCCGACGTGCTGGTGGCCGCGCCGGAACAGACGCTCCGCCGCCATGCGCCCAATCATCTCGTTGTCCGGGGTCACGCGATCGCCCCAGTAGCCGTGCATGGCCCGCTGGCTCAGGACCCAGACGCTGGGAATGTGACTCAGGCGCTCGCGCATCTCTACGCTGGGGCCGTAGCCGTGCAGCAGCAGGCCATCGACCCGCCCCTGGACGACATCCGGCGGCATCCGGAGTTCCGGACCCACCTGCGCGACCAGCACGTTGAAGCCACGTTCGGTCAGGCTCTTCTCGAGCGAGTGGAAGACCGCCGCCGTGACCGGTGCCCGTGCGAACATCGCGTCGGTTCCCACCATGAGCACGGCGACGTTGCCGGTCGTGATTCCATCCTGTCCCCGGGGGCGGCGGCCGCGGCGCTTGGCCGGCGGCGTGTATCCGAGCTGTTCCATCGCACGGTAAACCGCTTTAGCAGCCTCCGGGGAGACGCCGGGTCGGTTGTTGATGACCCGAGAGACGGTCGAGTGCGAGAGACCGGCTGTTTTGGCAACTTCAACGATGGACACGGCGTGCCTCCGTGTGGAATCTATGGCGCATTGTGCACCCATGCAAGGAACATTGTTCGCACATATTTGAAAACCGTTCGCCCATTTCCCGGACATAGAGGCCGATTTAGGGTACTTTGGATGACGAGAGTTCTCTTCTTTGGTGACGTATCGGCAGTATTGTGCAGCACAAACATGCCGAATTGAACATCCCACAAGGTGAGCGATGAGCAGACACACGAGCACATCCGGACGCAGCGGAAAATGGCCTCATAAGATCCTTCTGGTAGCGTGTTTAGGTCTCTTTGTCACCCTGGGCGGTGCCAGTGCTGGTGAACCGTTTTACCAGATGGATGGCGAACGGGTCGGATTCCTCATCGATCACCGTGATCGGGCAGACGTCGTCGCCCGGATTCGGGAGGGTGATCCGCAGCTCCGCGACGCAGTGCGCACCTTGATCGAGTTGGCGGACAGCACCATCGAAGAGAAGCCCGTTCGCCCCATCCCCGAGGGCAAGACACGCTTCGCGCCCAGCGGTGATCCGCAGGACTACGTCTCGCTGAGCCCGTACTGGTGGCCGAACCCCGATGATCCCGACGGCCCGTACTTCCGCCGCGACGGCGAGGTCAATCCGGAGCGCTACGAGTACGACACCCCCAAGCTCTCGGATGTCGGCTACGCCATCCGTGTGCTCGGCTTTGCCTACTTCATCACAGGAGATGAGCGCTATGCCGAGCATGGTGCGGCACATGCCCGCGCATGGTTCGTCGATCCGGACACCCGCATGAATCCTCATCTGCGCTACGCGCAATTCGTCCCGGGTGTTGCTGACGGGCGTCCGGTCGGCATCATCGATACCAATCGCCTGCGCTGGACTCCCGATGCGATTCTCCTGTTCAGGGGCTCGCCGCACTGGTCCGAGGAGGATCACAAGGCCACGCAGCAGTGGTTCAGCGAGTTCGTCGATTGGCTGCTGACCAGCGACCTGGGGCAGAAGGAACGAGCGGCTCGGAACAACCACGGCACGTGGTACGCCGCCCAGGTTGCGCTGTACTCACTCTTTGCCGGCCGCGACGATGTCGCCAAGGAGATGTGCGAGAGTCTGAAGGAGCGCATCGCGTGGCAGATCGAGCCGGACGGCACACAGCCACATGAGCTGACGCGCACCCAGGCGCTGCACTACTGCGACTTCAACCTTCGCGGCATGATGGATCTCGCTTCCTATGGCAAGCATGTCGGTGTCGATCTGATCACCTACGAGACCGAGGATGGCCGCAGCATTCGGCAGGCATTGGATTGGGTCTCCCCGTATCTCACGGGCGAGATTGAGTGGCCCTACCAGCAGATCAAGCCACGGAAGTACGGCATGTACTACCAGACGCTCCGGCGCGCAGCGCGCATGTACGATGAGCCGGAGTTCGAGCGCATGCTTGATGAACTTCCTGCGCCGCCCGACGATTTGTGCTGGATCGACCTGGTGCTCCCGGCCCATCATCATGACGTTCGAGGGGAGCGCTGAGTCGCGATGCAGTACACCAAGCTCAATGGCATCGATCTCCCGGTCAGTCGTCTCGCCTTCGGTTGCATGAGCACCGTGGCGAGCCAGACCTATCCCGGTCTTGCGGAACAGCAGGCCGTGGACACCATTCGTGCTGCCTTCGACGCAGGCATCAACTTCTTTGACACTGCTCGTGCCTACGGCGACGGCGAAAGTGAGGAGTTGCTCGGCAAGGCGCTGGCCGATGTGCGGGACAAGGTCGTGATCGCCAGCAAGCCCAAGGCGGGCGATCTCTCCGAGAGCGAGGTTCTCTCCGAGTGCGAACACAGCCTCAAGAGCCTCGGCACCGACTTCATCGATCTGTATCAGATCCACTGGCCCAAGCGCGTGGTGCCACTCGAAGAGACGGTGCGGGCGATGGAGAAGCTCGTCCAGCAGGGCAAGGTTCGCACGATCGGCGTGTGCAACTTCGGACCTCTGGATCTCGAGGAGTGGCTCGGCATCGGGCCCGTGATCACCAATCAGTTCGCCTACAGCCTCATCGCGCGCGGGCCTGAGTTCGGGACGCAGCAGGCGTGCGTCGAGCATGACATCGGCATCCTCTGCTACAGCCCGATCGCGCAGGGTCTTCTGGCCGGTGCGTACGAGGCGGCTGACGACGTCCCGAGCGGCAAGGCTCGGACGCGTCACTTCAGGGGCGATCGGCCCGAGGCACGGCACGGTGAGCCGGGGTGCGAGAGCGCGACCTTTGCCGCGCTGCGCTCGGTCCGGGACATCGCCGAGTCGATCGACAGACCGATGGCTGATGTGGCGATCGCGTGGCTCCTCAGCAGACCGGGTGTCACCGCGGCTCTGGTCGGTGCCTCGACGGCGAAGAGCGTGCAGCGCAACATTGCCGCGGCGGATCTTCAGCTGTCGCAGGAGACGATTGATCGTCTGGACGCTGCGACGGAAGAGGTGAAGCAGAAGATGGGGCCGAGTATCGATATGTGGGCGAGTCCGCCGCGGACTCGCTGATTCCGGGGTTCAGACGACGGCTACACAGCAAGAGAGGTTCATTCATGCGTGGGCATGTCGAACAAAATGGCGCATCGATCCACCCGGTGCGGACGGCCGTCGTCGGGCTGGGCCGTGCCGGCTGGAACATCCACGCCAAGGCGCTGCGTGCGGCATCCGAGCACTTCATCGTGGACGCGGTGTGCGATCCGGACGAGGAACGTCGCGCGGAAGCGGGATCAGAGACGTCGTGGCGCGTTGAGTCGGACTTTCAGCGCATCATCGATGACGATCAGATTGAGCTGGTCGTCGTCGCATCGCCCAGCCATGTACACACCCAGCAGACGATCGCCGCACTCGAGGCGGGAAAGCACGTGGTCTGCGAAAAGCCATTCGCGCTCAGCGCGCAGGATGCGGGCGCGATGCTGGATGCTGCGCACCGTGCCGATCTGGTGCTGGCGCCCTTCCAGAACCGACGCTACGAGCCGCACTACCAGAAGGTGCTGGAGATCGTGCACTCTGGCGCGCTGGGCGAGGTGCTGCAGATCCGCATGTGCTGGCACAAGTTCTCGCGTCGTTGGGATTGGCAGGCGATGCGGAAGTTTGGTGGGGGCGCACTGTTCAACAACGGCACGCACCTGCTCGATCAGGCGCTGGGCCTTCTCGGCGATGGCGAGCCGGACATCTTCCTCGACCTGCGACGGGGACTGTCGCTGGGTGATGCAGACGAGCACATGAAGCTGGTCCTTCGGCGTCCGGACGGGCCGACGATCGACATCGAGCTCACCAATGCCTCCGCGTTCGAGCAGGACCGCTGGCACATCATGGGGACTGCTGGGGGGCTGATCGGCACCACCGAGCACCTGCAGTGGAAGACCGTCGATTGGGCAACGATGCCGGATCGCGAGCTTGACCTGGGGCCCGCCGAAGGGCGTCGCTACCCGGCGGAGACCTTCTCGTGGGAGTTGCACGAGTGGCGTCACCCGGAGGGCATTCCGACGCCGCCGGCCATGTTTTACAGCGATGTCTACGGCGCGATTCGAACCGGATCGGCGCTGACGGTGACGCCTGAGAGTGCGTATCGGTACGTCCAGATCCTTGATCGATGCCGTGAGCAGTTTGCCGGGATTCACTGAAGCAGGAGTGAGAGCACACCAGTGTTTGCCAGCCTCATGCCAGATCTGATCGGCATCGCTGCCGGCCCGGCGGAGTCGGTTCCCATCGCGGCCCGCGCAGGGTTCGAGGGTATCGATATGCGGATCAATCGGTTCGCGGACGAGATCGAGCGGCTCAACCCTGAAGCGCTCGCCGAGGCGTTCGATGCCGCGGGACTGAAGCCGGGCTACTGCTCCATCGGGCCCATGAAGATGGATGTCACTGCGGAGCAGTGGGAGGCCGACCTGTGCGAAGTCCCGCGCCGTGCTCGGATCGCGCGTCAGCTCGGCTACAGTCGCGCGACCTCCGTCGTCGTTCCCGGGAGCGACAGCCTTGCGTTCGACGAAAACTTCGCCGAACACGTGCGTCGGATCGAGGCGATTGCGTCCATCATCGGCGACTTCGGCATGGTCTTCGGTCTGGAGTACGTCTCACCGCTGACGCGCCGGGCCCCGATGAAGCATCAGTTCGTCTACGACCTCCGGGGAATGCTGCAGCTGCTCGATGCCGTCGCGGCATCCAATGTGGGTGTCATGCTCGACAGCTTCCATTGGCACTGCGCTGACGAGTCCGCCGCGGACCTGCGAGCGCTGCGGCCGGAGCAAGTTGTCTCGGTCCATGTCTGCGATCTCATCGCCGGTGTGCCCGTGGAGCAGCAGGTAGTGACGCAGCGTGAGCTGCCCGGACTCTCCGGCATCATCGACATGACCACCTTCCTGCGGTCCCTCGCCGAGATTGGATACGACGGGCCCATCTGCGCCGAGCCGACACACCCGCGATGGCAGACGACTGAGACAAGCGAAGCGGCCCGCATGACGGCCCGATCGATCCTGGAATGCATGGAGCATGCCGGCGTCGGCTCCGCCGGCAACTCGACACAGCACTCGGAGAAGGAGTGACGGTTGAAGATCACCGATGCCAAAGTCTTCGTGACGAGCCCCGGACGAAACTTCGTCACGCTCAAGATCTACACCGACGAGGGGATCACCGGTCTCGGTGACTGCACGTTGAATGGGCGTGAACTGTCCGTCGCCAGCTATCTCGAGGATCATCTGGTGCCGTGCCTCATCGGACGCGACGCCAGCAAGATCGAAGACATGTGGCAGTATCTCTACCGCGGTGCGTATTGGCGTCGGGGACCGGTCACCATGGCGGCCATTGGTGCCGTTGATCTCGCGCTCTGGGACATCAAGGGCAAGGCGCTGAACACGCCGGTGTACAACCTCCTCGGCGGGCGCAGCCGCGAAGGCGCCCTGGTGTATGGCCACGCGTCGGGGCTGGAACTCGAAGAGGTTGTACACCGGCGTGTTCAGCGCCTTGCCCTTGATGTCCCAGAGCGCGAGATCAACGG